>JAHEGQ010000266.1 GCA_024645025.1 Sphingomonadaceae bacterium | reverse complement strand
ACGCCCGAAATGGTGAGGGCAGCCGAGGCTGCGACCATCGCCACAATATCCGGCTCATTTTCGCCATCATAGGACAGAACCTGCGCAATGCAGTTGATTTCGTTGTAGAAACCTTCCGGGAACAGCGGGCGTACCGGGCGGTCGATCAGGCGGGAAACCAGCGTTTCCTTTTCCGTCGCCCCGCGCTCGCGCTTGAAGAAGCCGCCGGGAATACGGCCAGCAGCCGAATATTTTTCCTGATAATGGACGGTCAGCGGGAAAAAGTCCTGCCCATCCTTTACCGATTTTGCGGCCGTGACAGCGCACAGCACCACAGTTTCGCCAAGGGTCGCGATCACCGCGCCGTCGGCCTGACGGGCAACCTTGCCCGTTTCGAGTGTCAGGGTCTTTCCGCCCCACTCGATGGATACAGTCTTCGTATTGAACATAAGTTTTCCTTCGATCCCTTGCGCCCTATTGCGGCAAGGGGCCTCGATTGGCGGACATCCGGCCCGCCGACGGTTTGGGGCGCAATGTTCGCCCCCATCAGCCGTCCGCCGAATTGCAGGACGCGCCGATCAACTGCCCCGCAAACACCGGGGGGATGAAAAAGGCCCGCCAAAGCGGGCCTTTTACAGTTACTTGCGAAGACCAAGCTTCGCGATAAGCGACAGATAACGCTGCTGGTCGATCTTTTTCAGATAGGCCAGAAGCGACCGACGGTTGTTCACCAGCATCAAGAGGCCGCGACGCGAATGGTTATCCTTGGCGTGCGACTTAAAGTGCTCGGTCAGGTTGATGATGCGTTCGGTCAGGATCGCAACCTGCACTTCGGGGGAACCCGTATCGCCTTCAGCGCGGGCGTGTTCCTTGATAAGCGCGGCCTTGCGCTCCGGAGTAATCGACATAACTTCTTTTCCTTCGACATCGGGCTTTATAGGTTGAAGCCGCGATCCACCTTCACGGTGCCCCCCAGCACATCCACCAAGGCAACGGGCACATCGTCCCATGTTGCAAGATGGAGGCCATCGGGTGCGGCCACCCCGGACAAGACGCGCCCCTGACGGAGCGCTGCGGCCTGACCGGTGTCGAGAGCGAGCGCCGGGATGTCGACCAGCGCCGTTCTCAATGGCAACACAAGGTCGCCAAGCGACTGCGCCCTAGCGTGTTCGTCCAGAATGTCCAGCGAAATCGCGTTTTCAAGGACAAAGGGGCCCGCTTTGACCCGGCGCAGCATGGTGACATGGCCCACCGTTCCCAAGGCCCGGGCAATGTCTCGCGCCAAGCTGCGAATATACGTCCCCTTCGACACATAGGCGCGCAAGGTGGCCGCCTGATCAACCATATCGCGCAACGTCAAATCGTGAATGATCACATCGCGCGCTTTCAAAACGACCTCTTCTCCCGCCCGCGCAAGATCATAAGCGCGCTGGCCATCCACCTTGATCGCGGAATAAGCGGGCGGCACTTGGGAGATGGGGCCGGTAAACTGCGCCAGCACCGCCTCAACCGCGGCGCGCGTTGGACGGACATCACTGGTCGAGATCACGTCTCCTTCCAGATCAAGGCTGTCGGTTTCCGCCCCAAAATGGACGGTGAAATCATAGACCTTGGAGGCATCGAGCATCCGGCCGCACAGCTTGGTCGCCTCGCCAATGGCGATGGGCAGAACGCCTGTCGCAAGCGGATCCAGCGTGCCGCCATGACCCACCTTAGCTTTGGGCAGGCCCGCCGTGCGCAAGGCGCGCTTGACCGCGGAGACGGCCTGTGTCGAGCCAAGGCCGTGCGGCTTATCCAGCACGATCCAGCCATGCGGCACAGAGACAGAAACCGTCATGCAAAAACGCCTTTAGTCGGCGTCGGGCGCCAGGTCGCGCGCAACCTTGGGATCGCGCAAGAGCTGGTCGATATGCGTTCCCTCATCAAAGCTTTCGTCCGCAAGGAACTTCAGCTTGGCCGCATATTTTTGCCGCACGCGCGCGGCGACTTCGCGTTGAAGAAAGGCGGTGTTGGTCCGCAGCGCCTTCAAGACAACCGCTTCATCCCGGCCCAAAAGTGGCTTTACGAATACGGTGGCATGACGCAGATCGGGCGACATCCGCACCTCGGTAATCGAGACGGGGTGCGACGTCAGTACATCGTCGTGCACTTCGCCCCGCATCAAGACTTCGGAGAGGACATGGCGCACCTGTTCCCCCACGCGCAGGACGCGGACAGATCGGGTTTCTTCGTTCTGGTTGGTCATCACAAGGCCTCCGCCGCCTTCCCTTTTACGGGAAGGCGAGTCGATTACAGCGTCCGGGCGCGTTCTTCGACGTCAAAGACTTCCAGCATATCGCCCGGCTTGATGTCGTTCGTGCCTTCCAAGACCACGCCACATTCCAAGCCAGCGCGGACTTCGGCCACATCGTCCTTGAAGCGACGCAGCGACGCGATGACGGTCTTGCTGACGATGACATCGTCGCGCGTGACGCGGGCATGGATGCCCTTCTTGATATAGCCATCGGTGACCAGCAGACCGGCTGCCTTGTCCTTCTTGCCGGCGGGGAAGATCTCCTTGATTTCGGC
>JAHEGQ010000257.1:1009-2558 GCA_024645025.1 Sphingomonadaceae bacterium | reverse complement strand
TGGCCCTGATAGCCAGTCTTGCAGATATTCGACCTGAACATGGCGCAACTGACCGATGGCGCCACCTGCCACCAGCGCCCGCGCCTCGCGGACCATCGGATAGCCGGTATAGGTCTGGGTCAGCACAAAGGGCGTGCCGGAACGGGCGACAAGATCGGCAAGTTCTTCGGCCTCGGCCAGCGTTGCCGTCATCGGTTTGTCGCAGATGACGGCGATTCCAGCCTGCAAAAAGGCAGTGGCCACTGCAGCGTGCAGGTGGTTCGGCGTCACGATGGCGACCGCGTCGATCCCGTCGGGGCGCAGGGCTTCGGCTTGGGCCATCTGTGCATAGTCGGCATAGGCGCGATCCGGTGATATGCCCAGTTCGGCGGCCGAGTTCGCCGCGCGCACCGGGTCGGATGAAAACGCGCCAGCAACAAGCTCCCACTTGCCATCCAGCCGCGCCGCGATGCGGTGAACTGCGCCGATGAACGCCCCCTGTCCGCCGCCAACCATCCCCAGTTTCAGGCGCATGCTGCCACCCCCAGCATGCGGTGCAGCATGCGGCTTTGGCATCAAGGCCTGTGCTGCGTAGGACAACAGCAGCGTGCCACCGATCCGTAAAAGCGCAGCCCCGATCCCGCCTGCGGCCAATATCCCGCTGATCGCCCCCGCGACCGCGGTGACGGCTGTCACAATAAAGGGCATCGAGAGGTTCCGGGTTCAGATGGGCCAGGCAAGCCGGCAAGAGGTCAGCGACGCGAAGGTGAGACCCTCAGGAGCAAGACCGACTGCGGTGGCGCCGATCACCACGCCAAAGCCGAGCCCTGTATTTGCCAGCACAATGTCCCCACGCTGTGCCAAAAAGAGGTTTGCGCGCGGCTTTCCCAACAGAGCCAGGCCCATGTCCTGCGGTGAAGCCCAACCGAGGCGGCGCATCACACGCATCCCACCAAGATGGGTTGTGTACCGGCCACGCCAGAGGGCGGCGATATCCTCTCCGCCGGTCAGGATCATGCGCGTCTCAAAGGCAAAAGTCGGGCAGTCATGCAGGCCCCAGACGAAGGGCCGAACGCGGGCCGTATCAATGGCTGCGGCCAGAAGGCGTTCCCAATGGTCAACGCGGGGCATAGCTGTATCTCCTTATGAGCACGCTCAGCATATGTTGCTTGTGTCCAACCAGCGATGGATATACATTAATTTTCTGTATATTCATCCGATCAGGAGGCAATCATGCAAGTCGCAAAATGGGGCAACTCTCTCGCCGTGCGCCTTCCCGCCGATCTGGTCCGCAAACTTGGCCTAAAGGAAGGCGACGATATCGAACTTCATGCCGACGACAAGGGCCTTGCCATCGCCCTGCGTCCTGGCCCCGAAGAGGTCCTTGCCTCTCTTCGGCAGTTTCGCGGTCGTTTATCAGGCAAAGCGCGGCTGACCCGCGATGAAGCCAATGCACGCTGAGTTTTTCGACACCAACATCATCCTCTACCTTCTGGACGACGGACCCAAAGCCGGGATTGCCGAGGGTCTGATCGCCAGGCAAGGTCAAATCAGCGTTCAGGTCCTCAAC
>JAHEGQ010000257.1:0-999 GCA_024645025.1 Sphingomonadaceae bacterium | reverse complement strand
TCAACGAGGCCTTGGTCAACTGCCTGCGCAAAGCCGGCATGTCTTGGGATGAGGCGGGCCAATTCCTGGACGGCATCCGTCAGCTTTGCCCGGTCACAGATCTTACCCCTGCCACCCATGACATTGGCCGCGCCCTTGGGGCGCGATACGGATTTTCAGTCTATGATGCGATGATTGTGGCTGCCGCCCTCGAGGCTGGTTGCACCACGCTTTATTCGGAAGACATGCAAGACGGGCTCTTGGTCGAAGGCCAACTTCGTATCGTGAACCCGTTTCGGCGATAGTCGGGGGGGTGCCATAAAGGACTTCGGACAAACCTTGTTCGGCGCCAAATCAACCATCTATCCGCGGCCCCAAGTGATTTCGCGATCCTGAATGGCGGTGACATATTCAAACCCGAGATCACCGGGATAAAGCACCTGCTGGCTTTCATGAGTGTAACGCCAGGTGCGTGCCACGGTCAGATCAATCAGCCGGCTTTCATAGCTGATGGTGATCGTGCAGGTGTCCACGTCATCCTTGATCTCGGGAACATCAAGACGCCCCGAGAAAGCCTGAACCGGATCGGCGATGATGCTGCTGTTCTCGGCGAGAAGACCCAGCCAGATCCGCCCGGGTAGGCCCTGTCGCGCTTCCGCGATCGCCATTTGCACCAGATCCAGCGGTACGCCGGACAGAGATATGGCCGTGCCGCCCGCCACGACCTCACCCGTCTCGTCGATCGAGCCAAGGCCCAGAAGCGATCCGGCCCCTGCCCAAGTTTGCCCGTTCCAGATCACGTCGCCCAACCCCGACCAGATCCGGACCCAACCGGTGGCGAACTGGCCCTCGAAGAAGATCACAGGCCTTAAGCTTTGATCCCCCAGAGCTGTCGCAAAAGCGGGTGTAATCCTGCGGCTCATTACAAAGCTTCCCGGGCCGAGAGTGTGAAGCGGTGCTGGTCGGCGCGACCGATCACCGTGGGCACCGGCGCGGTCAGGCGCAAGAGTGCCGATGGTT
>JAHEGQ010000252.1 GCA_024645025.1 Sphingomonadaceae bacterium | reverse complement strand
ACTGCCCGCAAGACCTTTGAAGAGGGTGTCGCCGGGGCAGACCTGCCGCGCCTGAGCGTGTCGGGCAGTATCGACATTCTCGATGCGCTGGTTGGGCTGGGCTTTGTCGCTTCCCGTGGCGAAGGCAAGCGCAAGATCACCGAAGGCGCGGTCAAAATTGACGATGCCGTCATCAGCGCGGTCGATCTGACCGTGACCGTTACCGGAGAAACCAAAGTCAGCTTGGGCAAAAAGCGCCACGGCTTGCTGGTAGGATCATAAAGCCCGTCATTGCGAGCGCAGCGAAGCAATCCAGCAATGCCCTGTCCGACTGGATTGCTTCGCTGCGCTCGCAATGACGAGGAGAACTGGGCCTATTTCATAGATCCTGAAACAAGCTCAGGATAACGGATATGGTCTAACCTGCCTTGATCAGCGCGACAGCCGCATCGCGTTCAAACAAATAAAGCGCCACCCGCGCCGCTTGCCCCCGTTCGCTGGCAAGGCCGCCATCGCGGTCCACCAAAAGCCGGGCATCGTCATTGGCGGCGGCAATAAGCGCATTAACCTGATCGGGGGAGGCGAGCCGAAAACCGGCTTCCCCAGATTGGCGGGTGCCCAAAATCTCCCCTGCCCCGCGCAGCCGCAAATCCTCTTCCGCAATCCGGAAGCCATCATTGGTTTCCCGCATCAAGGCCAAACGGGCACGGGCTGTTTCGCTCAGGCTAGTGCCGCGCAGCAACAGGCAGACCGAATGCTGGTCGCCGCGCCCAACTCGACCGCGCAACTGGTGCAACTGGGCAAGGCCAAAGCGTTCCGCCTCCTCGATAATCATCAACGTGGCATTGGGCACATCCACGCCCACCTCAATCACCGTCGTTGCCACAAGAACGGACAGGGCGCCCGAAGCAAAAGCGCCCATCACAGCATCTTTTTCCGGGCCTTTCATCCGCCCATGGACAAGGCCAACCTTGCCGGGAAACCGGTCTTTAAGCGCCTCAAACCGCGCTTCGGCCGCCGCCCGATCGGATGTTTCGCTTTCCTCCACCAACGGACAGACCCAATAGGCTTGGCCACCGCGACCGATGTGCCGAGCAAGCCCCTCCGTCACCTCCTCCACCCGTTCAACCGACATCACGCGCGTGTCGATGGGCTGACGGCCGGGCGGCATTTCATCCAGTCGGCTCACATCCATTTCGCCATAGTTGGACAAGGTCAGCGTGCGCGGAATGGGGGTGGCCGTCATCACCAGCAAATGCGGCGGGTGTTCGGCCTTTTGCGTCAGCATCAAACGCTGCGCGACTCCAAAGCGGTGCTGTTCATCGATCACCGCTAGGCCCAGATTTTTATAGCCGACGGCTTCTTGAAAAATGGCATGGGTACCGACCAGAATATCAATGCTGCCATCGGCCAGGCCCATCAACGTGGCTTCGCGCGCGCGGCCCTTATCCCGCCCGGTCAGGATCGCGATGTTGACGGGAAGCCCCGCCAATTGCCGCTGAAGCGTCTCAAAATGCTGGCGGGCAAGAATTTCCGTCGGGGCCAACATCGCAGCCTGTGCGCCCGCTTCGACCGCCATCAGCATGGTGTATAGGGCCACCATCGTCTTGCCTGCGCCAACATCCCCTTGCAGCAGGCGCACCATCGGGACGGGTTGCAGGATATCGCCCTCCACCTCGCGGATCGTGCGCTGTTGCGCGCCGGTCAGCGCATAGGGCAAGTTGAGCATCGCCCTTAGCCGACCATCCCCCTTCAAAGGCACACCCCGCCGCCGCCGGGACGAGGCGCGGACCAGCATCAAAGCCAGTTGGTTGGCAAAAACCTCGTCATAAGCCAGCCGTTCGCGCGCCTTGGCATCGGATGGATCGGCATGAATCGCGTGCAGCGCCGTGCGCCAGTCGGGCCAATCCTTTTGGGCGCGCAGCGATGGCTCGATCCATTCGGGCAAGTCGGGCGCCCGCGCCAACGCCTGCGCCACCAATTGCTGAAGCCGCCGCCCCGTCATCCCATCCGACAAGGGATAGACCGGTTCGCGCACCGGCAAGTCGCCTGCTTCTTCAGGTTTTAGGACATAGTCCGGGTGCACCATCTGAAGTTCAGCGCCATAGGCTTCCAGCTTGCCAGAGACGACGCGCGCCTCCTCCAACGGCAATTGCTTCTTGGCCCAGCCGGGATTGCCGCCGAAATAGACCAACGCCACCCGATTTCCCGCACTGTCCGCGGCCCAAACCCGGAAAGGCCCCCGCCCCCCACTGGCCCGATACTCGTGCGGCGTCAGGGTAATGGTGACGACCCGCCCGGCATAAGCGGGATCCAGTGCCTCAATTGGCAGGCGATCAACATGGCCGACGGGCAGGTGAAACAAAATATCGACCAGCTTTGCCAGCCCCAGCCGCTCCAGCGGGCGCGCCAGTTGCGGGCCAATGCCTTTAAGCGCCGTTACTTCGGCAAAGATCGGGTTGAGAAGTTCTGGTCGCATGGCTATTCCCGCCCCTCTTACCCCAGCTGAGTGGCGCGTCAAAATGCCAGTCGGCCAATTGGCGTTGCAGCGATGGATGATGAAGCACGTTTGAAGCGGTTGAAATTC
>JAHEGQ010000249.1 GCA_024645025.1 Sphingomonadaceae bacterium | reverse complement strand
TGGCCGACGCGATCGCTTCGCGCGGCGACTTTCCGCCCCACAGCACAAACTGGAATACCGGGTAAAAGCGGTCCAACTCATCGATCGCGGCTTCCACAAGGACATCCGCCTGATCGAAGGAAAACAGGGCTTCCCCGCTGCCCGCATCCAGCAAAGCGGCGTGGCGATAAACGATGATCCCCGTTGAGGGCCAATATTCAAAATGGCCAAGCCAAAGCTGCTCGTTGATCAGGCCAATCGCTTCGTAAACCGTTGATGCTTGCGCATCGGTTACCTTGATGTCTGGAAAAGCGAGGAACTGGAGAACGCAATCATCCTCCCGCCACAGGCCCCGCAGCTCATATTGGTTCCACGCGCCCTTGGCCGAAGCGACGATTTCTTCATCGCCAATGCGCTCGTGCAGCCAGTTATGCGCCGAGAACCAGCTTTCCAGCGTTTCGATTGGCGCGCCGCCGGCTTGCGCCATGTCGAGGGGTTCGATGCTCATCACGAGGCTGCTTGGCGCGTTGGGCACCGAACGAGCAAGGCTAGGCGCTTAAGCGGCCGACAAAATTGTGGACAATAGGGATAAACTCAACCCTTTTGGTCCGCCTCAAGGGCATCCAGACGCGCCTTTAGCGCATCCGCGTCCTCCCGTGCGGCAATTGCCATAGCCTTGACGGCTTCAAATTCATCCCGGCTGACAAAGTCCATTCCGCCCAGCCATTCCTTCATCTTTTCCCGCGTCGCCGCTTCTGCTTCGCGGGTCATCCCGGCAATTGTGCCAGCCGCGCCATTCACGATTTTGGCAAGGTCATCAAAAAGGCGGTTTTCGGTCTGCATTGCTCAGGTCCTTGAAGAAAAAGGTGGTTACAGCGCTACGTGGGTATGCACGCGGTTTGGTACAAGGGTTTCTGCATCAGGATTGAGCCGGTCAACCTGATAATTCAGGATCGCGGCAAAGCAGAGCCAGACAAGATAGGGCACAAGCAACCAAGCGGCGGCCTTACGGATGGCAGCAAAGGCGAAACAGGTCGCAATCGACAGCGCCAAAATCAGGAGGATAAGGACAAACGCCATCGATACTTCATGCCAAGCAAAAAACAGCGGAGACCACGCAAGGTTCAGGAAAAGCTGAAGGAAAAACAGCGACAACGCGGTTCCCCTGCCCTTGGCGCCCCGCGCATGAAGGATCATCGCCAAAGCCAGACCCATCAATATGTAAAGCAAAGACCAAACGACGCCAAAAACCCATCCCGGCGGCATGATGTCCGGCTGTTTCAACGCAACAAACCAGCCATTATCATAGCCTGAATTGGCCAGCTTGCCGGACAAAAAGCCCAGAAACAAAAGCGCGGGCACGGTGACCAATGCCCAGCGCACAAACGACATTCGCAACTGACCCTGAGACGCTAAGCCGCCCATAATGCCTCCACGCTTGCTTTGATCACCTGTCTAGGCCCGATTGCGCCATCGCGGCAAGGTCAAGAGCGGTCAAAGATCCGCCACCAATTGTGCCATCGCCGAACGACTATTGACATAAGTGAAGCCGCCGCTGGACGACACATTCCATCCATAATCGTTAAGCAGATTTTGGACTTGAGCCCGCAAAAGCAAAGCGTGGCCATCAATCCTGAACCGGTAGCGCGCGCCCAAATTCACCGTTTCGCGCGGCGGCGCCATCAACGTATTTGCGGCATTCGCCATTCGCCCAGAAAAGCTTTCAAACGCCAGATCAACCGACCAAGGGCTTGTCCCGCCAGCAAACCGCCAGTCGAGATTGGCAATGCTCCGCCGCTTGACAGAACCGACTGGCTGCGGGCCGATCAGGCCCGAGGAAACGCCTTCCCCAGAGATTTTGGGGTTGAGAAACAAAGATCCGGCAACCAGCGTCACCCCGGGGGCCACGCTGCCAGCCAAAGAGATTTCGACGCCCCGGTTATCGACATCGCCCAAGCGCCGATAGCGCAGATCAGGGTCAAGGTTGAAATAAGGCTTTTTGACGCTGAACATCCCTGCAACAAGGGTGAGCCGGGGTGACAATGCATAGCGAAGCCCCAGATCAATCTGACGTGTGCGGATGGCAGGCGGCGCTTCGGATCGATTGCTCGCGATATCGGGCGCGACCAGTGCCTCTTCCAGCCCGCGAACAAACCCGCCATAAAGCTGAAGATTTGGCAAAAGATTGACCGATCCCGTAGCCGTCACCAGCACCGGCTTATCCTTGGTAGCCACAACCGGGAGCATCGGATCCACAAAATCCAGCCGCTTGGTATATTGCGCGCGCGAAACCGACAGATCCAGCGCGCCATGGCCCTGCCATTTAACGCCATAGGCCAGCCCCCAGGTCATCTGCTGGACATGGTCTTTGTCCTTATCTTGCGGGGCCAAGTCAGGCTCTGGGCGAAAATCTGGGGTCAGCGCTGAACTCGCGCCCAGATCAATCCGCTGCGTTCCCCCAAACAGGCGATCCTTGATCCGGCCCCGCGCGCTTAGTGTCAGGCGCTGCTGAACCGCGCCATGGCCCCATAGGCGGGTTACCCGACCTTCACCCGAAACGCTGTCGGTCTGGCTATGCGGGTCGTAAAGC
>JAHEGQ010000241.1 GCA_024645025.1 Sphingomonadaceae bacterium | reverse complement strand
TAACAGCGGCATCCGCCCCGACATATTCGCTGCGGGCCAGAATCTCGACCGCTTCGGGGCGGTTGGCGTTGGCATCGGCATCCAGCCACATCCCCGCGCGGATCAGTGCCTTGGTCAGCGCCAGCATCGTGTTGGGGTTGGCTTCAGCAAATTCGGCGGTGACGCCGAAGACCTTTTCGGGATTGTTCTTCCAGATATCGGCGTCGGTCACCACCGGCACGCCGATGCCCTTGGTCACGGCAGCCTGATTCCACGGCTCGCCCACGGCATAGCCGTCGATGGTGCCAGCCTCGAGCGTCGCCGGCATCTGCGGCGGCGGCGTGACCGAGATCAGCACATCCCCCGCGACTTGCCCCGTCACATCGCCGTCCTGGTAAAAGCCGGGGTTCACGCCGCCAGCCGCCAGCCAGTAGCGCAATTCGTAGTTATGGGTCGAAACCGGAAAGACCATGCCAAGATTAAAGGCGCGCCCCTCTTCGGCATAGCTGTCCAGCACCGGCTTCAGCGCAGCGGCAGAGATCGGATGCACCGGCTTGCCGCCTTCGCTTGCCACGCCGGGCTTCATCGCCTCCCAGACGGCATTTGAAACGGTGATCGCATTGCCGTTCAGGTCCATCGAAAAGGCGGTTACCAGATGGCCCTTGGTGCCATAGCCGATGGTCGATGCCAGCGGCTGCCCCGCCAGCATCTGCGCGCCGTCAATCTCGCCATCCAGCACGCGATCCAGCAGGACTTTCCAGTTCGACTGCGCCTCAAGCGTGACATCCAGCCCCTCGTCTTCGAAGAACCCCTTTTCCTTGGCAATCGCCAAGGGGGCCATATCGGTCAGCTTGATGAAGCCAAGGGTCAGTTGGTCCTTCTCGATCCCCGCCGTTTCGGCGAAGGCAGGAGAGGCAAGCGCAGTGGTCAGCAAAAGAATATGGGCGATACGCATCATAGGTTCCCTGAAGCCCGCAACGGGGCGCTGAAACGAAAAAAGCCGCATGGGACCGCTGCCTAGTCAGGCATGGTTCCAAGCGGCGTTGCTTGTGGTTCCCTCATCATCGGGGGGAACGCTGCGGGACATCGTTGCCCCTTGCGTTAACTTCAGATTGCCGATGCTGCGCTGCGGCGTCAACCTTGCAGCAAAATGCCGCCCCCGAATTCGCGGGCTGTGCCTAAAATTTCAGCGCAAGGGGGCGGCAGGGTCGAAGATGCGGGCATCAAAAAAGCGGTCAGGCGACAGAATCAGCCGCCCCTCGGCCGAAGGCGCGGCTGTGGGGACGGAAAGAGAGCCTTCCAGCTTGTCAGACGCCCCCGGCAAATCCGCGCCGGTGCCGTGGAGGTGCAGCCGGTAAAGATCGCTGCGAAACACCGATCTTGCGGCGGCAATGGCGGCAACCGGTTCCAGCCCGTGCCGGAGCGCCAGTCTGGAGCCGATCCACGCCGCCTGACTGCGCCACGGGAAATTCGCGGCGCCCGCGTGAAATTCGATCAGCCGTGGCACAAGGCGTTCCTCGCCTACCGCCGAAATCAGCAGCCGTCCTGTCAGCACCCGTTCGATCACATCGGACCCAACGGCCAGCCCGCCATGGGCTGCCAGCAGATCTGCGGCAATGCTGTGGTTGGCAGGCTGGCCCAGCCAGCGCGCTGCGCGCCAGATCGCCCGCAACAGACGGCCCGCCAGATCAGGTTCGGCCTCGGCCCAGCCCGCGCGGGCGGCCAGCACCTTTTCCGGTGCCGCAGCCCAGATCGCCGAGGCAGGCAACAACAATTCCCCTGCGCCGGTTTCTACCGCCACCGACCCGCGCGGCTCGCCCACGCAAAAGGCGTCGATCTCGCCAGCGGCAAGGGCTTCGGCCATGCGGGGCGGCGGAATGGTGTGAATTTGCAGGCCTTCGGGCGGTGGACCCAGCGCGTCCAGCCAATACTGGATCAACTCGCGGTGCATCGAAAAGGCAAAGGGCACGCCGATCCGCAGCCCCTGCCCCGTCGCCAGCAAGGCAAGCCCAGCCACCCGCGCATCGTCAAAGCCGAACCCATGCCCCGCCGCTCGCATCCGTGCCGCAAGACCGGCAGAAACCCCGATGGTATTGCCGTTCAGGTTCAGCACCATCAGCGCCTCAAGCGGTGTCGCGACCCCGCCCAGACCCATGGCTGTGGCAATCGGCACAGGCGCCAGCATCTGCGCGGCATCAACCTGCCCCGACCCGAGCATATCGCGCAAGGTGGACCAACTTGGCGCGGGTGTCAGGGTCAGATCCAGCCCTTCCTCGCGGGCAAAACCCAAGGTTTGCGCCACCAGAAGCGGCGCAGCATCCACCAGCGGCACATAGCCAAGGGTCAGGCGGCTGGGGCTCATTTCAGCAGATCCGTTGCCATGACCAGTGCCTGCGCCAGATCGACCACCTTCTTGCCTTGATCCATCGCGGCCTTGCGCAACAGACCATATGCCTCTTCCTCACCTATCCCGCGCGCGCGCATCAGGATGCCTTTGGCGCGGTCAATAACCTTGCGCTCCTCCAACGCGCGGCGCGTTTCAGCCAGTTCGACCCGCATTTTCTGAACCATATGAAAGCGGGCAATTGCGGCGTCCAAA
>JAHEGQ010000234.1 GCA_024645025.1 Sphingomonadaceae bacterium | reverse complement strand
CGACCAATTTGGGGGCGCAACAAGCATCCCCTACCCTGGCAACATCGTCCGAGACATCGGCGCCGCTTCAACAGGTAGAAGCCCGTTTTCGCGCTGCGGATAATGTTGTTGAATTTGGGGACCGCCGGGCGCTGGGGCGTTTCTTCCTTCAGTGGGATCGGCCAGAATTCACCGCACCGACAATCGCCCATTTCGGGGACTCCCACGTCCAACTCGGCTGGATGATCGCCCCTGTGCGAGATCGGCTCCAACGGGCCAAAGGCAATGGCGGCCGCGGCATGATTTTTCCTTACGCGCTGGCGCATACTTATTCCCAAGAGGATTATGTCAGCAGCTTTACGGGCCATTGGCAGACAGCGAACAGCATTCAGCAGCCCCCCAAGCTTTCGGTGGGCGTTTCGGGTTTTGTTGGTATTACCAAAGACCCGGTTGCCAGCATCACCATCGATTTCACCAAGCCGCTAACGCGCAACGCCACCGACATCCGCCTTTATGTCAACGTCGCAGACGCCCCCTATCAGATCCGTCTGGATATGGGGTCTCGCAGCCAAGTCCAGCAGATCATGCCCAATCCGGCTGTTCCGATGCAGACAATCTCCTTCGCCACAGCGGCGCTTGCCCAGCGGATGACGATCACCATTCGGCGCGATGACGCAGTGTCCAAACAACAGCCCGGTCCGGCGTCGGAGGCGTCGCCCGCCCCTACCGGATCATTCGCACTTTATGGCATCGATCTTCGAAGCCAGAAAGGCGGCCTCGTCTATCACAATCTGGGCGTTGGCGGCGCGAACTACAACGCCCTGCTTCAGCAACGCCTGTTCGCCGAGCAGTACCGCCTGATCCGACCCGATCTCGTCATTCTGGATTGGGGAACCAACGATATCATCTACAAGAACATAATCCCGGTCGACCATGCCCAAAAAGTGGTCCAAACCATCCAACGGATCCGCGCCATCGACCCGCAGGTCAGCATCCTTCTAACCAGCGTTCAAGACATGAATTACAAAGGGCGCAATGTCAGCGTGGCGGCCGATTATGCCCGGTTGATGCGTCGGATCGCTTTGGAACAGGATTGCCTGTTTTTTGATTGGTATCTGACCAGCGGCGGATCAGACACCATGCGCCTTTGGGAGGCCGCAAAACTGGCCAGCAAAGACAATATCCATCTCAATGGTCGCGGCTATCGCAAACGCGGGGAAGCGCTGGCCGATGCGATTGAGGCGACGTTAAAGGCGCTGCACGATAGGCCCGGCCTGCCCACACTGCGCCGTTCGCCATAGCTCAAGCCAAATCAGCTTAGTTTTGCGCTTCCCCAACAAACGCTTAGCGGTCTGTTCATCTTATGAAGGGATCGGTTCGCCGCTAAAGGGTCGACTTGGCGCGTCAACAACATATGGGGGGCTCGCAACCGGTCGCCTGCTAGTCTTTGCGTTGAAAGACTGACGGACAAGACGTGGTGCCATTCCATCGCCACAGGCCCTTGGGCCTCCGTTCCGGCGCTGCGAGTGATGCTGCGCATATGAGAATGATTTTGTGAGTAACTATCGCTTCTTCACACTTGCTATTGCCGCACCTGCCTGCCTTCTTTTGGCAGGAAATGCTGTTTCCCAGACGGAAACGCCGGCGCCGGCTCTCTCTGCTGAAACCAGCACGAGCCTAAAGAGCCCCAACGAAATTTCCATCGGGCAGTCGCCCGTTGCCGCGACCGATCTTCAGGTCGCCCCTCCCTCTCCTCCTGAACAAAGCGTGGATCCGCGCGAAGCAGAGTGCATCGCGAAGGTGATCGTGCACGAGGCCGCAAACCAGCCCTATAAAGGGATGGTCGCCGTTGCCCAAGTCATCACCAACCGCATGAAGCACCCGCACTTCCCAAAAACGGCCTGCGCCGTGGTAAATCAACCGCGTCAGTTTTTCCGCGTCGACGCCTATAACCCGTCGCGCACCACACAGGTCTGGAAGACCGCGATGGAAATCGCGCACGACGCACTTCAAGATCGGGCGGAGCCTGTCGTCCCCGGGGCCCTTTTCTTTAACATGGCCGGTGGCGGCATGCCGGGTCGTGTCGCCACGTCCCGGATTGGGGATCATGTCTTTTACCGATAATCTTTGGACAGCAGCCGCAGAGAACCGCGGCAAAAATCGGCAGGCGGCCGCTTGAAAGGCCGCCTGCTTTCAACCCCAGAAACTGAAATCTTTCCCTAAAAAAGCCGGTCGCGCTATTCATCGTGCATTCAATGTGCCGAGTTTAGAGAAAGGCTCATGATGGCCTTTCCAATCGTCCATCCATTGAAGGGAGTGATGAAGATGAAAAAGATTTTGGCAGCTACGGTCGCCTTGGCCATGTGTGCTCCCGCTTTCGCTGGACGTCCAGACGGCCGCTATGGCGGCTATTATTCTGACTATAATGCGCCGCGCTACGAAACTCATCGTCATGGCGGCAGCCGCACGGCAGGTACGATCGCAGCCCTTCTGGGTGGCGCCATTTTGGGTGCGGCGCTCGCCAGCAGCTCAAAAAGCAACCGGCGCGTGGAAACGGTCACCACCTATGTGACCCCTGCGCCAACCTACGCCGTGCCGGCTTATGTCGAG
>JAHEGQ010000213.1 GCA_024645025.1 Sphingomonadaceae bacterium | reverse complement strand
TTGCCGGTCTACCGTTTCGAAGGGCCGACGCATTGGTTCCGCGCCCCAGAGCTCCTTGGCTCTGCGCCCGCAGCGATCCTCCCCACCCCGCAGCCCCGCATCGCGGATGGCTGGATCGACCGCCTGATCGAGGGCGACCTTACCCCCGCGCAGATGCTGCGACATTTGCAAGAGGATGTGACATGACCCCGCCCGCCCGCCTGTTCGCGGCCCGCTGGGGCCAGTCCGGCCGCAGCGCTTTTGCGCCCGCGCGTGTCGTGCTGACTGCCGATTGCCCGCCGGATTGGCAGGGTGATCGGCTTCTGTCGGGCATGCAGGCGATCTTGGACGATTTCACTGCCGCCGCGCGGGCGGTGTCGGGCCATCCTGCCACCCGTTATGTCACCACGGACGTACCGCTTGCCTATGGTCTGGCGGGCCTTGCCCGCTGCTTGCAGATCGAAAACCGCGGCGCTGCGGCTCAGGTGGTTTTGGCCCAATCGGCAGCTGCCCTTTCGCAGCCCTTTGCGGATGAGGTGCTGGTAGATGCCCGCTCCCCGACCCCGCTTTACCGGCGGTTTGAAACGATCCAGACCGCGCTGGACTGGCAGCCGCAGGGCCATATCGTCATCACCGGTGGCAATGGCGCGATTGCGCGACAGGTCTGTCAGGACTTTCTGGCCAAAGGCGCGGTCACAGGTCTGACGCTGATCGGGCGGAACGGTCCGCTGCCGGAAACCGCCGCGCTTTTGGCACAGGCACGTGCGCAGGGCCTTTCCGCTGGCTGGATTGTGGATGCGGGCGACCGTGCCGATAGTGCCGCGTTGCTGGCGGCGGCACTGGGTGCGCGCCGAAATGCGGCGGGACCGATCACGGCGGTTTTGCACATGGCAGGCGTTACGGCGGACGGGCTGTTGTCATCTGGAAACCTGCCGCCCCTGCCCGCCGTGCTGCGGGCAAAACTGGGGCTGGCCCGCGATCTGGACGCCGCCACTGCACAAGACCCGATCACGGTTTTTGCCGGATTTTCCTCGCTCGCCTCTGCCGCGGGGAATGAGGGGCAGGCGCTTTACGCCTTTGCCAACGGGAAGCTCGACGGCTGGCTTGCCGCACGCGATGCGATGGTGCGTCAGGGTCTGCGGCACGGGCGTAGCGCGGCGTTGAATTGGGGGTACTGGGATCAGGGCGGTATGCACCTTGGCGCGCAGACGCTGGCGGCGTTGCAGGAGAGGGACGGGGTTGAACCGATTGCCACGGCCCAAGGGCTGGCCGCGCTGCGGGCGGGGCTTTCCGGCGCGGCGGGACAAATCGCCATCGCGGCGGGGGCGGCTGACCGTATCCTGACACGGCTGAACCGTCCTGCAACGACTGCTGCGATGGCTCAAACGGCGCAGGCCGATCCGGCACTGCATCGGGCTGTGTCGCACCAGCTTTGCGCGGTTCTGGCTGCCGCAGGCGGGCGCGAGGTCGCCGAGATTGACGCTTTGGAACCCTTTGCCGCCTATGGTGTGGATTCCCTTATGATTGTCGATGTGATGCAGCGTCTGCGCCCCATTTTCGGCGATCTGCCCCGCGCGGCGATGTTTGAACATGGCAGCGTGGAGCGTCTGGCGCTTTGGCTGTCACAGGCGCATCGCGCGGCCAGCCTGAACTGGACGGGGAGCGGCGGTGGCGCCATGCCACCTGTCCCCGCAACGCTACCGATGGCACCCGCACAAACCACCCCCTCCCCTGTGGCGAGCGACGTTGATGTGGTGATCGTGGGCATGGGAGGCCGTTTTCCCGCCGCCGCCAATCTGGCGCAGCTATGGCAAAACCTGCTGTCCGGCCATGACGCCATAACCGACATTCCCGCCGACCGCTGGGATGTGGATGCGATGTTCGATCCGGATCCTTCGCGCGCCCATGCCGGTTACAGCTATGCTCGCTGGGGCGGTTTCCTGCCGGATTTCGCGGATTTCGACCCCGCCTTTTTCGGCATGACCCCGCGTGAAGCGGCAGAGATTGATCCGCAGGAACGCCTGTTCCTGATGGCGGCATGGCACGCGGTCGAAGACGCGGGACTAACCCCCGCCCTGCTGCGTGATGCGTTGCAAGGTGCCGTGGGTGTCTTCGCCGGTGTCACCAAATCCGATCATGCCCGCCTTGGTGCCAGACGCCATGCCGATGGCGCGCTGGTGCATCCGCGCGCGTCATTCAGTTCGGTCGCGAACCGGGTTTCCTTTGTGATGGATCTGCATGGTCCGTCGATTCCGGTCGATACCATGTGTTCATCGTCTATGACCGCGCTGCATCAGGCGCGGATGGCACTGCTGCGCGGCGAATGTGCGTTGGCGCTGGCGGGCGGGGTCAACCTGTATCAGCACCCGTCCAGCTATGCCGAGCTGTGCCAATCCGCGATGCTGGCCAAGGATGGCCGCTGCCGCAGCTTTGGCGCAGGTGGCAGCGGGTTTGTGCCGGGCGAAGGCGTGGCTTGCCTTGTGCTGACAACGCGCGAAGTGGCGGAACGCCTTGGCCTGCGGATTGACGCCGTCTTGCGCGCCACTGCAGTCAACCACGGCGGTACGGCGAATGGCTATACCGTGCCGAACCCCGCCGCACAGCGGGCTTTGGTGCAAGGCGTTCTGCAAAC
>JAHEGQ010000041.1 GCA_024645025.1 Sphingomonadaceae bacterium | reverse complement strand
TAAGGGGGTTTTCGTCCTTTTGTCGTCCGCGGTGCCAACGCGGCTTTTGTCGGCCTTCCCGCCGGGCACGCCGGTGCGCCGGGTCACGTTGGATGAAGCAGCCGAGGCGATCCGCATTTCACAATCCCCGCTTCCCAGCGGCAGTACTTTGTCGCATGAGGCAAAAGCATGAAGACGCTCACCCTTTTCCGCCACGCCAAATCCGGCTGGGATGCGCCCGTCGACCGGGATTTTGATCGGCCGATCAACGATCGCGGCGTGAAGGGTGCCAAGCTGATCGGCACGCATTTGCGCAATCAGGGCTGGGTTTTTGATTATGTGGTTTCGTCACCTGCCGTGCGCTGCACCGAAACGCTGGATGCCTTATGGGATGGCTATGGCGAAATCCTGCATCCCAATTGGGATCGGCGGATCTACCTGGCCTCTGGGGCAACGCTGCTGGATGTCGTGCAGGACCTGCCGGACATGGTCAGCCATGTCCTGATGTGCGGCCATAATCCCGGTCTGGAAGACCTGATCCTGATGCTCGTGCCCGATAAAGCGGGCGATGTCCTGCGCGATGCGGTGGAGCAAAAGCTGCCCACCGCAGCCGTCGCGGAACTTCAGTTTGACAGCGATCATTGGGCAGAAGTGACCGGCGGCAAGGCCCGCTTCACCCAGCTTGTCCGCCCGCGCGATTTGGACCCGACGCTCGGGCCGGCCATGGACCGACCCGGCGCCTGATCGCCGTTATTTCGACGCAGCTATCCAGCCGTCGATCTTCTTTTCCAGCACGGCCAGCGGCAACGCGCCAGTATTCAAGATCTGATCGTGAAAGGCGCGGATGTCGAATTTGGCGCCTAGGGCAGCTTCAGCCTTTTTGCGCAGGCGCTGGATGGTCATCGCTCCAGTCTTATAGGCCAGCGCCTGACTGGGGATCGCGATGTAACGCTCCACTTCGGCGGTCGCGTCGGTGCGACCCATGTCAGAATGCGCCATCATGTAATCGATCGCCTGTTCGCGCGTCCAACCCTTGGCATGAATACCCGTGTCGACAACCAGCCGCATCGCGCGCAGCATCTCGTCCGACAGCGTGCCAAAGCGTTGATACGGGTCTTTGTAAAAGCCCATTTCATACCCCAGCGTCTCGGCATAGAGCGCCCAGCCCTCAACATAGGCGGTGTTGCCGCCAAAGCGCATGAAATTGGGCAGCGCCTCATTTTCTTGCGCCAAGCTAATCTGGAAATGGTGCCCCGGCGCGCCCTCGTGCAGATAGAGCGTCGTCATGCCCGGAATGGTCCGGCTCGGCAGATCATAGGCGTTGAAATAGAAGATGCCGGGCCGCTTGCCATCGGGCGTCCCCTGTTCATAAGAGCCACCCGCCTCGTATTTTTCCCGGAATTCTTCATAGGGGCGGATTTCCAGCGGCGCCTTGGGCAGATGCGCGAACAGGCTGCCAATCTTGCCATCAACCTGCTTGCCAATATCGTAATAACCCTGCGTCAACGCCTGACGGCTGGCCAGTTTGAACTTGGGATCATCGCGCAGATAATCAAAGAATTGGGCCAAAGTGCCGGTAAAGCCGACTTCCGCCTTTACCTTTTCCATCTCGCTTGTGATCCGCGTCACTTCCGACAATCCGGTCTGGTGAACCGTTTCGGCGTCCAGCGGCAATGTCGTCGTGTTCTCGATCGACACCTTATACAGCTCAGCCCCGCCCTTCATCGCAGATAGACCCACCTGATCCCGCGCGGCGGGCAGATAGTCGCTCTTCAAATAATCGCGCAGGCGACGATAAGCCGGGTAAATGTCGTCGGTGATGGCGGCGCGATAGGCACTGGTCAGGCGCGCCTTGTCCGCGGCAGAGAAGTCCGCCGGAAGCGCCTTGATCGGCCCATAATAAGGCGAGTCCTCAACCGACTGCGCCAGCTGCGCGTCCAACTGTCCGATGACGTTGGTAATCGTCATCTTGGTTTCGAAAATCCCGGCGGCCTTGCCTTCTTTGAACCGGTCAATGGCGCGATCGATCCAGATCACGAACGCGCGGTGGCGCTTCAACGCATTTTCATAATCGGCCACCGTCGCAAAAGGTGCGCCGCCTTTGCCGCTGGAAAAGGTCGGGTAGAAGGTGTGGAAGCCATAAAAATGGTTCAGCGGGCGCACCGCGTTCAGCTTCAGGATATCGGGGCGATACCCAATGGCCGTTTGCTCAGCGTCCCATTTGAACACGTCATAGGCAATCTGGTCCGTGGCGTTCAGCTGGGCGCGGTCAATCTTGGCGAGGCGCGCCATATCGTCTTCATTGGCCTTCTTCTCGGCCGCAAAATAGGCGTCGGTAATATAATCCCCAAATTGGTCAGCATAGCGCATATCGCCCCGGAAAATGGCGTTCAGCGGGTTGCGCTTCAGCGATGCTTCATCACTGTCCTTGAACAGCTGGTGGAGCGCTTGGGCCGCGGCAGTCTCAGCAGGTGCCGAAACGGATGGGGCTGGGGCCACAGAAGAGGCCTGCGCCAATGCCGCAGGGGACAGCGTGGCCAGCAAGGCCACGGAAATAAAACGACGCATAAAAACTCCCTTTAGATCGCGTGGCCGCAGCTTAGCCGGGCTGGCTCAGCGGCTCCAGCCCGGACGGGGAAAGAGGTGTGAATAAAAGCGATCAGACCCAGAATTTTTCGCGAAACCATTTGGTGACGATGTATTTCGTCCCCGCCAAAACAGGCTTGCCGGCATGCAGCGCAGCCGGGTTGGGCGTGCCATCGGGCTGCATATTGTTCCACAGCACCAGCATCGCGACGCGGGGAGAAACGGTCAGCCCAGCGGTTGGAAAATCGGTTTCGCCGCCCGCAGCAGGTTCGTTTAGATAAATCATCGCGGTCCAGCTGCGCTGGCCGCCTTGGCGCATCATCTCATCCCAATAGACCGATCCGGGCATAAAATGGTCGAAATGGGGTTTGAACTGCTGGCCGACCTCATAGACCTGCCCTTGCAGCGTTTCACCATGGCGCTTGTCGATCCCCATCAAGGCGCAGATGCGATCCTCGACCCGTTCCACCAGCTGGTCATAAGGCGACAGGTTGCAACTATCGCTGGTGCGGAAGTCCGGGTCGGCAGAAGCGGACAACAGGCCCGACGGTTGGCGACCTTTGTTAATCAGGTCGATCAGCACTTCGCATTCCGATCGGCTCATAAAGTCCTGCACGCAATACAGCGTCAGGCCATTTTGCGTCACCAGTTGGGCGCGGCCGGACGCGGTCAGCTTGCGCGCGACAATCTTGCCAATGTCCGCCAACCGTTCCTGAGGCGTTTTCAGTTTTATCTTGGCCATTTTGGGCGCGTCAGCCGATTCGCTTTGTCCGAAGGGACGGCGCGAAATGGACGATCCATAAGCTTGCCAAATCACTCGACATGGCCAAATCACTCGACATGGGATGTTTCCCTGAACTCTTCTCAACTGGTCCCCTTCTTTGCGCAGCTGGGTGGCCGCGCGCAAGATGCAAGATGCGCGGTCTCAGTCCCTAGCCTTCTGCCACCGTCAAGACCTCGATCGATAGGGTGCAGTCCTCAGGCCCATCGACGCGCTGGGTGATGGCAAGGTCTGCGACAAAATGCCCGGCAAGCGCCAGCTCGCTTTCGGTCAGGGCGAGGGTCACCTGCGCCACCCGGTCCCGCGGAACCTGCAGGCACAGCCAATGGCGCGCACCGCTAAAGGTGATGCTCGCCCAAGGCCGGACGCGCGCCGCGGACAGCCGCGCCGGGCCCACCAGATCAAGGATTGCCGCGCATAATCGGGCATGGAGGCGCTCGGTCATCGGGCGTCGCGGGTCAAAAAGGCCCGCACGCGTGCTTCAAGGCGGGGGCCCATTTGGCGGCCCAGCCGCAGATCGAAAACCAGCCGGGGATCACGGGCAACCAGTCGGCCGAATCGCGTCGGCGGCATCCCGCTTTGCTTCAGATAGCGTTCGATGTCCCAGTTTATGTTCACTTTTTGTTCTCCCGATCGAGTGCGCCAAGCCGCAATTCCTTTTTTCTTCCGCTCAAAATCCTACTTGTCTAGGATTTTTCTTAGCCCTATGCCCCGATCATGGACAGTGTCCGCACCCATCTGGATCACCTCATTCGCGCCCGTGGTGAGGATTATGCCGCCCTGTCGCGGCTTATTGGCCGCAATCCCGCGTATATTCAGCAGTTTATCCGTCGCGGCAGTCCCAGACGCCTGGCCGAAGCAGACCGCAAGATCTTGGCGCGCTATCTGGGTGTTTCAGAATCGGTTTTAGGCGGGGCCGCCGCGCCAGATGACGCCGCAGCGACGCTGATCGCTGTGCCGCAGTTGCAGGTTTCCGCCTCTGCCGGTCCCGGGGCCTTGGCGGATGCCGAACCTGCAATTGCGCATCTCGGCTTTGATCTGCGCTGGCTCAAAAGGCTGACGCCCTCCCCCCGCGATGTTTCAGCGATCACGGTGCGGGGCGATTCGATGCACCCCACTTTGATGGACGGCGACGATATTCTGGTGGATGGCAGCGATGCGGCAGACCGGCTGCGCGACGGCATCTATGTTCTGCGTGCCGAGGGGACTTTGCTGGTCAAGCGGGTGGCCCGCCACCCTGCCTCAGGGCGCATCAGCATCCGGTCCGATAATCCGGCCTATCCCGACTGGGAAGACTGCGACCCCGCCGATGTCAGCCTGATCGGCCGCGTCATCTGGGCGGGACGGAGGCTTGTTTAGCGACGGGTGTCCATGCGCCACTGGACAAGCGCCACGATGACGCCGGCGGCAAAGCCCAGCACCAGCCCAAGGCTCGGCTGATGCAGCGCCACGCCGATAAGCGCGCCGCCAATAAGTCCAAGAGCGATAAAGGCCCCGGCAGCACGGGGGGCGGGCGGCTTTTTGTCTGTCATGCAGCTCTTGTGCCACAGCCCAGGCGCGATGGCCAGACGGCGCGAAAAATGACCCCGCCTGTTTGGACAAAGTCAAATATTTACAGCCTTTGGCCGCGCTTAGGCTTTCACTCGAATGTCGGGCACGATAGACCAATCTTCATGACGTTGCGCGTTTCCTGCTGGCTTGCCGCTTCTGCTTTGACAGCGCAGTTTTTAAGCCCGGCGCTGGCAGCGGCGCAACAGCCGGCGGCGGCGCCGGAAAATGCGGCCGCGCCAGAGGCGCTCGACCCAAATTCGCCGCTGGCCGATATTCCCGATATTGGCGTCGATTGGCCGGATCTGCCCGCCGAAGAAGCGGGGGAGCCTAGCGCCCAATTGGCCCAACCCGATGCAGAGGAACGCCGCTATACCGTGATCTTGGCGGGGGTTCCAAGCGCACCGGAAAATCAGATTGCCGCCCGCTTTGAGACCCTTTCGCGGCTCAAGACCGCCAGCAGCAGGCTTGCCAATCTGGCGCAGATCAACCGCCGCGCCCGTGATGACGAAGCCCTGCTGGAAGAACTTTTGCGCGCCGATGGTTATTATGATGCCCGGATCACGTCGCGCGTTGAGGCGGTGGCAGATCGGATCGCCGTCACCTTCACTGTGACACCCGGCGCACTCTATCGGTTCGACGAGATTCGCGTGTCAGGGCTTGATGACGTGCCCGATGGGCGTCCGCTATTTGCTGTCCGCACCTCCGATCCGGTGGATGCAGATACTGTGACAGCGGGCACCGCGGCCCTTCTCGCGGGATTGCGCAATCAAGGCTATCCCTTTGCCGTTGTTGCCGAACCAGATGTGACCGTGGATCATGACACGGAAACCGGCACGCTGGACCTTGCGGTTAATCCGGGTGGACTTCGTCGCTTCGGCCAGATTTTGGCGTCGGGCGATCGGGCACCTTTCGGGTCGCGGCACATGTCGGTCATTGCCCGTTTCAAGCCGGGGGATCTTTACCGTCAGTCCGATGTTGAGGATTTGAAGCGCGCGATCGTGGCGACAGGCCTTGTCTCTTCGGTCACGATCACCCCCATTGAAGGTGCCGCACAAGGCAGCGCCGACCTGTCGGTCGCGACCACGCCTGCGCCGCCCCGCACCATCGCGGGTGAAATCGGCTATGGGACGGGGGAGGGCGCACGCGTGGCGGCCAGCTGGACGCACCGCAACCTCATCGGCCCGGAAGGCGCTTTGACCCTTGCCGGCGTCGCAGGCACGAAGGAACAGTCGCTGCGCGCGGGCTTGCGGATGTCCAATTGGCAACGTCGAGACTGGATCTTGAATGCGCGCGTCGGCTTCAGCAACATCGTGCAGAATGCTTATGAAGCCCGCACGCTTCAGGTGGGTGCAAGCCTTGAACGCCAAACCAATTTGCTATGGCAAAAGCCGTGGACTTGGAACGCCGGGTTTGAACTCGCCGCCTCGCAAGAACGCGACGTGGTTTCTGGCAATGTCGGACGCAACACCTATTTCATCGGGGCGCTGCCCGCCCAATTGGCCTATGATGGATCGGACAATCTGCTGGACCCTGAACGCGGCTTTCGCATGAGCGGCCGTATCTCCCCAGAAATCTCGTTCCAAGGTGCCGCGACCAGCTATATCCGCGCGCAGCTTGATGCCAGTGCCTATCTCCCGCTGGGCAATCGCGTTGTGGTCGGCGGTCGGGTCAGGCTGGGGTCGATCTTGGGGTCGAAAACCCGCATCATCGCCCCGTCCCGCCGTTTTTACGCGGGCGGGGGTGGCTCGGTTCGGGGCTATGGCTATCAGGCCATTGGCCCGCGCGACGAACAGGGCGATCCAGCAGGTGGACGCAGCCTTTCTGAATTTGCCATCGAGGCGCGTATTCGCTTTGGTGCCTTTGGGCTCGTCCCGTTCTTGGACGCTGGGAACCTCTACACCGCAAGCGTGCCCCGCCTAACCAACCTGCGGTTCGGGACCGGCCTGGGCGTGCGGTATTATTCCAGCTTTGGCCCCCTTCGCATTGATGTCGGCACGCCGATCAACCGCCGGTCGGGCGAAAGCCGGGTCGGCATTTATGTGTCGCTGGGACAAGCCTTTTAATGTCGCGGTCGGCCCGCTGGATCGGCCTGTTCGGGCTCTTGCTGCTCTTGGTGGGCAGCTTAGCTATTGTCGCCGATACAGCACCGGGCCATCGCTTTCTGGTCCAGCGCATCGTCAACCTGTCGCCGCGCAATGGCCTGCGGGTCGAACTCAAAGCCATCCAAGGGTCGATATTTGGTCGGGCCAATCTTGTTGGGCTGCGGCTGCGCGATCCCAAGGGCGTTTTCTTTGAAGCGCCCTGGGTAGAGCTGGACTGGTCACCGCTTGCCTGGATGGCAAACCGGCTTGATATATCGCGCCTGCACGCTGCTGACGCCACCTTGTACCGGCTCCCGAAATTGCGGCCGACCCGGTCGAATGCCCCGCTGCTGCCGGATTATGATATTCGCATTGGGTCGCTCAAAATTGACCGGCTCAGCCTGCGGCCCGGCCTTGGCGGCCCGGCGCAAATGGCGCATGTCGAAGCCAAGGTGAACATTCGCGACGGGGTGGCGCAGGTGAATCTGGCGGCGCGTGCCGCTCAGGGTGACCGGCTTTTGGTGGCTCTGGATGCCACACCCGATGCGAACCGCTTTGATGTCGAAGCCCAGATGGACGCGCCGCGCGGCGGCACGCTGGGGGCGCTGCTGGGCACCCAAGACCCCTTGGACCTAAGACTGGCCGGGGATGGCAATTGGTCAGCCTGGCATGGGGCGTTGAACGTCCGCCGCAATGGCGCGTCCGTGGCGCGCCTCACCCTAACTGCACGATCGGGGGATTATGCGCTGTCGGGCACATGGGATGCCGCTGCCCTGCCTGCCGGGCGGGCACAGGTGCTTGCCGCGCCGCGCCTGACGCTTTCCGGCACCGCCAGCTTTAAACATCGTCGGCTGGTCGGAACAGTGACAGCCCAATCCCCCGCGCTGGGGCTCTCCGCCTCGGGGGGGGTAAACTTTGCTGATGGCAGCTATCAGGACCTGCTTTTGACCGCACAGCTGCGCCGACCCGCAGCAGTGTTGCCAACGATGTCCGGCGGGCCCGCTCTGCTCAAGGTCCGTCTGGACGGCGCTTTTCGCGGCGCGCATTTTGATTATCTCTTGACCGCGCCCTTGCTCCGCTTCGGAACGACAGGGCTGGAAGGCGTGCGCGCGTCTGGCCGGGGGCGACTGTCCGCACCGCCCGTGGCGATCCCACTTCAACTGTCCGCCGCCCGGATTACCGGGGTGGGGGATGCCGCAGGCGGCATCCTGGCCCATTTGTCGGTTGACGGCACGCTCTTGGCCAACCGGTCGAGCGTGATCGGGGACAATCTGCACTTTCAATCCGATAAGCTGGACGGCAAGCTCGCCTTGTTCGTTGATTTGCGCAATGGCCGTTATTCGGTGGATTTGGCCGGGCAGATGGCGCGGTATTTGGTCCCGGGCGTCGGCCTTGTCGATGTGCAGTCCAGCCTCAATGTCGTGCCGGGGACGAACGGGCATGGCGCCCGGATATTGGGCAAGGGCGAGGCTTGGGTGCGTCGCTTCGACAACCGCTTTTTTGCCGGGCTCGCGGGCGGTCTGCCTAAGCTGGAAACCGCGCTGGAGCGAACGCCGGATGGTGTTTTGCACTTCACCAATATGCGGATCACGGCACCCCGCCTGTCCCTGACACTCAGCGGCACGCGCCAACGCGATGGCCATTTCCAGCTGATCGGCAAAGGCCAGCAGGCCCGTTATGGCGCTTTTGATCTCAAGCTGGAGGGGCCTTTAACCCGGCCGAAGATTGACCTGCTTTTGGCGCACCCGGATACCACGCTGGGCCTCGCCAATGTCCGGCTTGTTCTCACGCCCAGCCTCACTGGATTTGACTGGGTGGCGCAAGGCGGATCCCGACTGGGTCCGTTTGAGGGCCAGGGCGCTATCTTGTTGCCGCGCGGTCAGGCTGCCCAAATCAACGTCGCCGCGCTGTCAGCAGGCGGCGTTGAAAGCCGCGGCACACTGACCGCGATCCCCGGCGGGCTGGCCGGCCCTATCCTGTTGAAGGGCCGGGCGACGGGCCAGCTTGATCTGGACGTTGCCAACGGCATGCAGCGCATTCGGGCGGCGATTGAAGGTCGCAACCTTACCTTACCGGGCCCGCCAGCCTTGGTCTTGGGCCGGGGCCGATTCGCTGGCACGATCCTGCTCGACCCCCATGGGACCAATGTGGACGGCACCTTGGGCGCGCGGGACCTAAGCTTCGGGTCGCTGACCGCTGCGCGCTTGGAGGGCAGCCTGCGGATGAAAGGCGGGCAGGGCACTCTGAACGCCACGCTCAGCGGATCCCGCGGCCGCGCTTATGCGATTACAACGCAGGTCCGCTTCGCACCTGACCGCGTTGTTGTCACAGGCAATGGCGCGCTGGATGGCAAACCGGTCCAGCTGGATGCGCCGGCCATCCTGCTGCGCGAAACGCGCGGCTGGCGGCTGGCCCCTGCAGCCTTGCGCTACGCCGGCGGATCGGTGGAGGTCTCGGGCTTGCTGGGGGGTGTCCGGCCAGAGCTGACCGCCGTTCTGTCGGGACTGCCGCTCGACCTGCTGGACGTTGTGGCACCGCGCCTTGGCTTGGGCGGGCGGGCGACAGGCACGGTATTTTATGCCGAAGATGCGCGGGGCGAACCCGCCGGACGGATTGATGTCAAGCTTCGGGGGCTGTCGCGCGCGGGTGTGGCGCTGGCGTCTCGGCCGGTGGATCTGGCCCTTGTTGCCAGCTTTGGCAATGGCGAGGCTGGGGCACGGATGGTGGCAGCACTTGGCGGGCAAACAGTGGGCCGCGGACAGTTGCGGCTGTCTGGCGTGGGCGGGGGCGGATCGCTGGGCCAGCGGATTGCCCATGCCTCGGTTTTTGGGCAGCTGCGATATAATGGCGATGCCGGCACGCTGTGGCGACTAACTGGGATCGAAAGTTTCGACCTATCGGGCAATGTGGCCATTGGCGCCGATGTCACAGGCCGCTTGGCGGACCCGCTCATCCGCGGGTCGGTGCGCTCGGTCGCGGCGCGGATTGAAAGCCCGGTTGCGGGTATGGTGCTCACGAATGTCGCAACCACGGGTCGCTTTGATGGGGCCAGGCTTGTGCTGGATGACTTCTCGGCAACCGCAGGCCGGGGCGGCCGGATCGTCGGCACTGGATCGATCGATTTCTCGGAAACCGGGCGCGGCATGGATTTTTCGGTTCAGGCCGATAACGCCCAACTGATCGCCCGCGATGATTTGGGGGCGACAGTCACCGGGCCGTTGCGGCTGCACTCGGATGCCGCAGGCGGGATGATCAGCGGCAATGTGCGCGTCACCCGGTCCAGCTATGTACTGGGCCAATCATCTGCGGCGGCCGCGGTGCCAAAACTCAACGTTCAAGAATTGAACGCGGGGGTAGAGGCGCAGGATACCCGTCTTGTGGCTAGGCCTTGGGCGCTCGACATCAAGGCACGGATCCCCGGCCGGTTAATGGTCTCTGGCCTTGGCATGGACAGCGAATGGCGGGCCGATCTGGACGTGACGGGCACGCTGCTTGCCCCGGCCATCACTGGCACGGCCGAACTGGTGCGCGGCGGCTATGAATTTTCGGGTCGGCGCTTTGATCTGAAGCGGGGTGTTATTCGTTTCCGGGGCGAAAGCCCACCCGACCCCAGTCTGGATATCATGGCGGAAGGGGATAGCGAGGGGCTGACCGCGACCATCCAAGTTTCAGGCACGGGCCAGCGGCCAGAGATCAGCTTTACCAGCGTCCCCGCCCTGCCGCAGGATGAGTTGTTGTCGCGCTTGTTGTTCGGCACATCTTTGACCAACCTGTCCGCGCCTGAGGCGGTCCAACTCGCCGCCGCCATCGCCTCGATGCGCGGCGGGGGTGGGCTCAATCCCATCAATGCGCTGCGCAAAGCGGTGGGGCTTGACCGGTTGCGCATCCTGCCGGCCGATGCCGCGACTGGCCAACGCACCTCGGTTGCAGCCGGAAAATATCTCAGCCGGCGGACCTTTGTCGAAGTCATCACCGATGGGCAGGGTTATTCCGCCACACGCGCGGAATTTCAGGTCACGCGCTGGCTATCGATCCTCTCAACGATTTCGACCTTGGGCGATCAAAGCGCGGCAATCCGCATCTCCAAGGATTACTGATCCCGGCATTTTCCTTGACTTCGCTTGGGCGGTCTCTAAGAGCGGCGGCGGGCCACGCGGTCCCAACGCCGCGCGTGCTCTCTGTGAGGAGAGTCTATATGACTGATAATACCAAGCCGGTCCGCAAGCCTGCGCGTCCGTTTTTTTCTTCCGGTCCCTGCGCCAAGCCGCCGGGCTGGGACACGTCCAAACTCAAAACCGAATCCCTTGGCCGTTCGCACCGCGCGAAGATCGGCAAGTCGCGCCTGCAACTGGCGATCGACCTGACCCGCGCAATCCTGCAGGTGCCGGAGACGCATCATATCGGCATCGTGCCGGGGTCGGATACGGGTGCAGTGGAAATGGCGATGTGGTCGATGCTCGGCGCGCGTCCCGTGACCATGCTGGCTTGGGAAAGTTTTGGCGAAGGCTGGGTGACGGATGTCGTCAAGCAGCTAAAGCTGGACGCCAATGTCGTGAAAGCGCCTTATGGCGCACTGCCGGATCTGTCGGTCATCGACCCGGCGCACGACGTCGTCTTTACCTGGAACGGCACCACCTCGGGCGTGCGCGTCCCCAATGGCGACTGGATCGCCGATGATCGCACCGGCCTGACCTTTGCGGACGCCACCTCGGCGGTCTTTGCTTATGATATGCCGTGGGACAAGCTCGATGTGACGACCTTTTCCTGGCAGAAAGTGCTGGGCGGGGAAGGCGCGCATGGCATCCTGATCCTCGGCCCGCGCGCTGTTGAACGGCTGGAAAGCTATACACCGGCTTGGCCGCTGCCGAAGATTTTCCGCATGACCAAGGGCGGCAAGCTGATCGACGGCATCTTCAAGGGCGAAACGATCAACACGCCCTCGATGCTCGCGGTCGAAGACGTGATCTTCGCGCTGGAATGGGCGCAATCGATTGGCGGCCTGAACGGGCTGATGGCCCGGTCCAACGCCAATGCTTCCGCGCTTGACAAGATCGTGGCAGACCGCAGTTGGCTGGGCCATTTGGCACCCGACCCGGCAACCCGGTCCAAGACTTCGGTCTGTCTGACGGTGGAAGGTGCGGATGCAGACTTCATCAAGAAGTTTGCCGCCCTGCTGGATGCCGAAGGCGCGGCTTATGACATTGCGGGCTACCGCGATGCCCCGGCGGGCCTGCGCATCTGGTGTGGCGCCACTGTCGACACCGCGGATATCGAGGCGCTCGGCCCATGGCTCGACTGGGCATATGCCCAGATGACGGCAGCCTAACCCCCCTTTTCCCTTTTCCAAAACCGCTGCGGCGGATGGCCCCTCCTGCTGTCAGGACGGGTGTGTAAGGACCAAAAACATGACCAAGCCCAAAGTACTCATCTCGGACAAGATGGATCCCAATGCCGCGCTCATTTTCAAGGAGCGCGGGTGCGAGGTGGATGAAATCACCGGCCTGACCCCGGAAGAATTGATCAAGATCATCGGCCAATATGATGGCCTTGCCATCCGGTCTTCCACCAAGGTGACACCCGCAATTCTGGCGGCCTGTGATAAGCTTAAGGTCATCGGCCGTGCCGGCATTGGCGTCGACAATGTCGATATCCCGGCGGCCTCGGCCAAGGGCGTTGTTGTCATGAACACGCCGTTCGGCAATTCGATTACAACTGCCGAACACGCCATTGCGATGATGTTCGCGCTGGCCCGCCAGATCCCAGAAGCCAACGCCCAGACCCAGGCAGGCCTGTGGCCGAAAAACGGGTTTATGGGCGTGGAAGTGACTGGCAAAACCTTGGGCCTGATTGGCGCGGGCAATATCGGTTCGATTGTCGCTAGCCGGGCACTGGGCCTGAAGATGAAGGTCGTCGCTTTCGATCCGTTCCTGACGCCTGAGCGCGCGGTGGAAATGGGCGTC
>JAHEGQ010000038.1 GCA_024645025.1 Sphingomonadaceae bacterium | reverse complement strand
AGGATATCCAATTGTCGATCTTCACCGCGGAAGGCGCGGCATCTTCTGTGGTGCGTAACGCCGCGTCCGCCCGCATTCAGGGCCTTGAAGTCGAGCTTGTGGCCCGGCCAAGCGACGCGCTGACGATCAACGCCTCGCTTGCGACGCTGTCGGCCAAGTATCTGAGCTATGTTGATGCCGGTCAGGATGTGTCTGACAACCGCGCCTTCCCGCATACGCCGAAATTCACGGCCAGCATGGGCGTGGATTGGCGCGTCTTGGAAGGGGATTGGGGTAAGCTGAACCTGAATGGTGATGTGAACCACGTCTCCGCTTATTTCACCTTCCCTTATGCGCTGCGGACCGACACTGCATCGGACCAGAGCGCCTATAATACCAGGTCCAAGGGGCGCACGATTGTGAACCTGCGGGCAGCCCTTAGCGACTTTGATCTGGGTGGGGTCAAGACGGAAATCTCCGCCTGGGTGCGCAATGTCACCAAGGAGAAGAACCCGTCCAACTTCATCGATTTCGGGCCGGGCTTTGGCGGCATTACGCTGGGCTATTTCCCCGACCCGCGCACTTATGGTGTCACCGTCGGCGTGCGGTTCTAAGCGCGACTGGAGGTCAGCCCTCGCCAAACAGGGCGGGGGCTGGCCCCATGACATTGACCTTGGCCGCGCCGTTGTCATCGACGCTATGGATCAAGCAGGAGGTGCGCCGCGAGCGTGTTTCGGCAATCCACCAACGGCCATCTGCCTTCACATAAACATCGTCATATTCAACGCCCATTTGCGTCAAGGAACGCTGGGCGAGGTTGATATTGTGGAAGAAGAGCGACCAGCGGCCCCGGGCGCGGTCTGTCGCTTCAAATTCGATCACGCCATTGGCGGCGTGGTGAATATCAAAAATGTCGGGCGTGCAGCCCATCTGCCGATAAATGGCGACAAAATCTTCCCGATTTGAAAATGGGGGAAAGCCCTCATAGGCGATAATCGCGCCCTTGGGGGAGAGCGTGTCCAACACCGTCTCTGGGTCTTTCAAATCGCAGGCGCGTAGATATCGGGCCTTCAAATCGCGAATGGCGCGATCATCCTCCAGTCTCTGCAATCTTTCTTCCAGCGTCACGGCGCTTTCTCCTTTGCGTAGATGGGAGAGTTATATACTACGCAAATGAAAGTAAAAGCACGATTCCGGGAGAGAGAGATGCGGTTTCAGGGCAAGCGAGTTCTAGTCACAGGTGCGGCCTCGGGCATTGGCCGGGCGACGGCGATTTTGTTCGCATCAGAAGGGGCCCGTGTCACGATTGCCGATCTTAATGCTGAAGGTCTGGAGGCGACCGCTGCCAAGATGATTTCCCGGCCAGATATCGTGCCTTATGATGCCGCGGATGTCGCGTCCTGTCGGGCATTGGTGGCGACTGCCGCCGAAGAGGGTCTGGACGTGTTGTGCAACATCGCAGGCATCTTGAAATGGGGGCCGACGCTGGAATTTAGCGAAGATGATTTCGCAAGGATTCTGGCCATTAACACCACCAGCGTCTTTACGATGTGCAAAGCCGCCCTGCCGCATCTCATCAAGAGCAAGGGGATAATCGTCAACACCGCCTCCACTGCGGCCTTGCAGGGCATCGCCTATACCGTGGCCTATGCCGCGTCGAAACATGGCGTTGCGGCGATCACCAAGAGCCTCGCCATTGAATTTGCGAGCAAGGGGGTTCGGATCAACGCCATCTGCCCGGGTCATGTGAACACACCGATGGGCAATGCCGCGCCGCCACCGGGGGATGTCGATTGGGGCCTTGTCATGCGTAATGCGCCAAAGCTTGTGGACGGGAGCTGTGAGCCGGAAGACGTCGCCGAAATGTTTGCCTTCCTTGCCAGTGATCAGGCGCGCAAGGTGACGGGTGCGCTCTTCACCATCGATGGCGGGCAATTGGCGGGGTAAGTTGCCGGATCAGGCGGGCAGGGACAGCAGCGCCCGCGCCGCTTCTTCGCCCGTCAGCAGCGCATTCTTCCGTAGGTCGACGCGCCAGCCTTGGGCGGTGCGAACCAGTTCCCAGCGATTGGCTGCGACCCGCGCGACTTCAAAGCGGTCGCCCGCCCAGCGCAGGACGAGGCTGTGGCCGACAGCAACCGCTTCGTCGCCGTCGATCTTCATGGAGACGGGGCCAAGAATATGGGCACATCCATCCGACATGAGCTGCTGATGGGTTTTTCCTGAGATCAGCGCGGCAATCTCGCGATGGCCGGTCGCTGAACCAAAGCCCGAAATTTCATAGCGCCCATTTTCGGTCCACAAGGCTGCAACACCTGCCGCGTTGCCGCCATCGGCGAGGGGGCCATAGCGGGCGATCAACTCGCGGATAGCCTCACGGTCCTCCAGCACTTGTAAGCGCTGGAGCAGCGCCCCATCAGCCAACGTCATCGAGGCGACAGCCCCTTGAGCAAATGCATGGCCCAAGAGGGATCCTGCAGATCGTCCGTTCCGTTCTGCGCATCCGCACGCAGCACGGCCATGCCTTCCGCATCAACCAGCTTTATGGTGCCATGATCGAACACAAGCTGGCGCTTCAGGAATTTCCACGCCCCAGCGCGGCGTTCATAATGGTCAAGATAGCGCCCCCAGATAATCAGTTCGCGTGCCTCTGGACCGCGGGATCGGTGAAAGGCCATCGCGTAATGCTCGCCCTGGGCATGGTCCCCTTCAACGGCAAACAGGCTGTTGCTGATGCTGTGGATCGTCATTTCCCACTCGGCCAGAACGCCGGGGAGCCAAGCTACATAGTCGTCCGGTCCGCCGCAGAACATCGCGCCATGATCATCAATGGCGTCGTCGTGATAGAGCGAACGGACCAGCGCATAATCGCGCCGGTCGATGCCTCGGCAATAACGCATCACCAGATCGGTGAGCGCCATCCTGTCGAGGAGTTCGCGATCGTTCACCGCTGTGCCGCGTTCCGCCCGGCTTGCCGTCCGAAAAAGGTGCAATCAGCAAGGCTCATGCCCGAACTATAGCCATGACCCCAGGCCGGAAGCCCGCTGGTGCAGCGTCCTGCTGCAAACAGGCCGGGGATGGCGCTGCCGCCCCGATCCAGAACCTCGCCATCGGTCGATGTTTTGAGCCCGCCAAGTGTGAAGAAGCTGAAATAGCTGGTTTCAAAATTGAGCTCCAGCGCCACAAACGGCCCTTGATCCAGCGGGGTCAGAATGGGCGGCTGCTTATCAAACAGCGGGTCGCGGCCTTCCTTGGCATGACGATTATAGAACTCCATGGTGTGCGATAGGGTGCCTTCGGGCATCTCCAACTCACGTTCCACTTCTGCCCAATCATGGCCGGTGCCCGCAATCGTCAGGCGGCCAAATTCGGGCGGCTGTTCAAAATGCGCGCTGTCCAGAAGCAGGTAGACCCGATCCCCCGGCTGGTCGACGGCGGTTCGCGACACGCGGCCATGATAGCAATCTTCGTTGATGAAGCGCTGGCCCTGCATATTGACGAACACACCCTTGGCGTGGCTTTCCGGGATGGTCCACGGGCAGGTCGTAAAGAATTGATCCATATGGATCGCTTCGCCGCCCGCGCCCACGCCCAGGTTGATGCCGGTGCCATCGTCCTTGTCGCCAATCGGGTCCTTGATCTTGAAGGTTTGCGGGCAATATTTGCGGCGCATCTCTTCATTCATCACAAAGCCGCCGGTCGCCAGAACAACCCCCTTGCGGGCGCGAACGAAAACCGGGGCATTATCGATGCGGAAAATCGCACCGACCACATGGTCGTCCTCCTGCACCAGTGCCAGCGCCCGCGCATCGACGATGATCTGAGCGCCCAAGGCGCGCGCGCGGGCTTCCAAAATGTCAACCAGCGGGCGTCCGCCACCCCAACCCATATGCTGGATGACATGGCCGCGCGGGGCGGGCTTGGCGTGCTTGTAAAAGGGGGCGGCGGCTTCGCTGCCAGACCAGATCAGCGTCGAATCGTCGGTCGGCTCAATCACCTTGCCGGGCAGGTAATTGCCGCGATAGGGAACGCCTTGCGCCTTCAGCCATCCAAAATGGTTCACAGCCTCGCGCGCATAAAGATCGCATTTTGCATCATCGGCGCACGGGCCGCCCGCCATCTTCAGATAGGCGGCAAAATCCTCGGTTGTGTCTTCAAAGCCAGCGGCCCGCTGCACTTCGGTGCCGCCGCTGCCGCCCAGATAGATTTCGCCACCCGATAGGCCAGATGCACCGCCGCTGCCCGAATTGCGTTCAAACAACATCACGTCAGCGCCGGCTGTGCGGGCTTCAATCGCGGCGCACGCCCCGGTTGCCCCAAAGCCGATAACGACGACGTCGGTTTCCCGATCCCATTTGGTAACCGCCGCAGCGGGGTAGGGCTTGTGCAGCGAAATCTCAGCCATTTTGAGCCTTTAGCAGATCAAGGGCGACATCGACGATCATGTCTTCCTGACCGCCCACCATCTTGCGGCGGCCCAGTTCGACCAGAATTTGCCGAGTGTCGAGGCCATAGGTTTCGGCGGCCTTTTCGGCATGGCGCAGGAAGCTGGAATAGACGCCGGCATAGCCCAGCGCCAGCGTTTCGCGGTCCACGCGGACCGGACGGTCTTGCAGCGGACGGACAAGGTCTTCGGCGGCGTCCATCAGCATCATGACGTCGCAGCCGTGGTTCCAGCCCTTGCGGTCGGCGGCGGCGATGAAGACTTCCAGCGGTGCATTGCCAGCGCCCGCGCCCATGCCGGCCAAGCTGGCATCAATGCGCACCGCGCCTTCCTGGGCCGCGACAATGGAATTGGCCGCGCCGAGCGACAGATTATGGTGCGCATGGATACCGCGCTGCGTTTCGGGTTTCAGCGCGCGGTCATAGGCTTGCAAACGCGCTCGCACGCCATCCATATCGAGCGCACCGCCACTATCCGTTACATAGACGCACTGTGCGCCATAGCTTTCCATCAGCAGCGCTTGGCTGGCCAGATGTTCCGGCTCGATCATGTGGCTCATCATCAAAAAGCCAGAGACATCCATGCCCAGATCGCGCGCGATGCCGATATGCTGTTTCGACACGTCGGCTTCGGTGCAATGCGTTGCCACGCGGACGGATCGCACGCCAATGTCATAAGCGCGCTTCAGTTCTTCCACCGTACCAACGCCGGGGAGGATAAGCGTTGTCAGCACCGAATGGGTCAGCACGGAAGCAACAGCTTCCAGCCATTCCCAATCGGTGTGTGCGCCAAAGCCATAGTTAAAGCTGGCGCCCGACAGGCCATCGCCATGGGCGACTTCAATCGCATCGACGCCGGCATCGTCCAGCGCCTTGGCAATCGCCATCACATGGTCCAGCCCATACATATGGCGAATGGCGTGCATCCCATCGCGCAGCGTGACGTCTTGGATGTAGAGCTTGTCGCCCGCTTCAACGTTAAACTTCTGGCTCATGCCGCAAGCCTCCGTTCAGCAAGCAACTCTCCCGTCGCCTTTGCGGCCGCTGTCATAATGTCGAGATTGCCGGAATAAGAGGGCAGGTAATCGCCCGCGCCTTCCACTTCGAGCATGATCATCGACTTGAGGCCGGTAAAATCGCCCATGCCGGGGATTTTCAGGCGGTTATTGTCGCCAAAGCGTTCAAACTGCACCTCCTGCTTCAACCGATAGCCGGGGACATATTTCTGCACTTCGGCCACCATGTCGGCAACCGATTGGCGGATCGCGTCTTCATCACCGCCTTCCGACAGGGTGAAGACGGTGTCGCGCATGATCATCGGTGGTTCGGCCGGGTTCAGGATGATGATCGCCTTGCCCTTGGTGGCGCCGCCCACAACTTCGATCGCGCGTGCGGTGGTGCGGGTGAATTCATCGATATTGGCGCGCGTTCCAGGCCCGGCAGAGCGTGACGAGACCGAGGCCACGATCTCGGCATAATGTACGGTCTTCGAGACGCGGGCGACGGCAGCGACCATCGGAATCGTCGCTTGACCGCCACAGGTCACCATGTTGACATTGGGTTGGTCCAGATGCTGTCCCATATTGACGGGCGGCACGGTAAACGGGCCAATGGCGGCGGGCGTCAGATCCACAACCTGAATGCCATCGGCGCGCAGCGCAGCATCATAGGCCGAGGTCGCATCAAAGGCGATGCCAATTTCCTTGTAGAGCGGATGCTTTTGCAAGCCTTCCAGCCCTTCATGCGTGGTCGCAATGCCATGCTCGCGCGCCATGGCGAGGCCTTCTGACTTTTCATCGATACCAACGACGATCGCCAGTTCCATATTTTGGGGATATTTGATCATCTTCATCATCAAATCGGTGCCGATATTGCCCGATCCGATGATCGCCGCTTTCACGCGTGCCATTGTTTTTCCTTTAGACGAAATTGGCAACGCACGCGCCAAGTTGGCCCGATGCATCGCTTAAGATCATTTCAAAACGGTCGCCCTTTTGGGCCGGGGCTAAGGGCACCAGCGAGCCGGATAGGATTACATCCCCGGCATCCAGCGTGACGCGATAAGCGCCTAAGGTATTGGCAAGCCATGCGACGGCTTGGGCGGGGTCGCCCTGCACCGCATGGCCATAGCCTTCGGACAAAGGCGCGCCATTCTTTGTCACCGCGACATGGAGGTTCGGTAGGTCTAGCCCGGCGGGGTCCAACCGTTCTTTGCCCAACACATAGACGCCGCACGAGGCATTGTCTGACACGGTATCCACGATGCCGATTTTCCAGTCTTGGATCCGGCTGTCGACGATTTCGAAACAGGGGACGATGCTTTGGGTTGCGGCCAGAACATCTGCAGCGGTGACGCCGGGTCCGACCAGGCTGTCCTTCAGGATGAAGGCAATTTCAGCCTCGGCCCGCGGGGCGATCAGCGCCTTGGCGTCGACATCAATATCGCCGTCGACATACATCCAGTCGGTCAGAAAACCGAAATCAGGTTGGTGCACGCCCAGCATATCCTGAACGGCCTTGCTGGTGACGCCAATCTTCTTGCCGACAACCTTTTCGCCATCCTTGCGGCGGCGGGCGAGGAAATCGAGGCTGATGGCATAAGCGTCATCAACGGTCAGGCTGGGATCTCGCTCGATCAGCGGGCGCAGCGCATAACGGCCACGCAGCGCGTCATAAAGCTCTTTCCCGAAATGTTCAGCCTTGTTCATGCAAGAAGTCGATCGAATAGCGGTTAAATTCAGATGCGCGTTCCACCTGCACCCAATGGCCGGTGCGGTTGAACGTCATCGCCCGAACATTGTCGCACTTGTCGAGGAACAGGCGCGCATGGGCTTCTGGGCAAAATTCGTCGTTCAGCCCCCACATGACGAAGATCGGCTGTTTCAGTTCATGCAAACGCGGGCTGAGATCGGGTGTGCGCATCCGGACCAGCACGTCCTTGGGCTGAGTTTTGGCAACGGCAAAGCGTTCTTCAACCAGCGCATCGGGGATTTTGGACGCGAAATCGGGGTGAACAAGGTTGGAGACCAACCGCTTTTGTTCGGCCAGATTGAAATCCGGACTGCCAAAGCTGGACACCATCTTTGAAATGCCCGGCATTACGAAATAGCTTTCCCGTTCAGCCACGCAGCCAGCTGCCATCATGATCATCTTGTCGGTGAATTCGGGATGATCGAGCGTCATCTGAATGGCGATGCCACCGCCCAAGGAATTACCGACAAGCGACGCCTTTTCAACGCCATGCGCCTTTAGCGCTTCATAAACCGTGTCGGTAAAGAGCTGCAGCGTATAGTCGATCCCTTCCGGCTTGGAGGAGGCTCCATAGCCGATCAGATCGGGCAGAATGACGCGAAAGCCGGCGGCCACAAAGGCGTCGATATTCTGGCGGAAATTGGAGGCGCCGGACGCACCCGGCCCGCTGCCATGCAGGAAGACGACAGCCGGGCCTTGGCCCGCCTCGGCAATATGGATCGTATAACCGCCAGAAACGACGTAATCGGCTTTGCGCAACTCTGCCATGAATGGGCCTTACATGAAGGTGAAGGTGGGGGCTTCGCCCAGCATCGTCCCGATCACGTCCGACGTGCGGTTATTCGGATCATTGGCGACATGGGCACGGCCGGCATGGATATCGAGCCAAGGCTGGATAATCTCGCTCGACATATAAACGGCGCGCCCGCCCAATAGCTGGACGATCTCGTCAATCAAGTTTGCGAGACGGCGCACGACATTGGACGATTGATAAGCATAAAGCGCCCGCTTTTCCATCGGGATCGGCTGCCCGCTGTTCGCAATGTCCATCAGATCGTCAAAGGTCGCCTTCAGCGTTAGTTCCATTTCAAGGATCTGGGCGTGCGCCTTGGCAATGGCGGCATGGAGCATCGGGTCCGCCTTAGACGCCTTGCCGGTATTGGTGGAGACGCGATCCTGCATGATTTTGATCGCGGCATTCACCGCCGCGCGCGCGCCGCCAAAGGCAGCCGTCGAGACGGAACGGACAAAAACCTGCGCCCAAGGCAAGCTGTAGAGCGGGCCATCATTCGCGGCCTGTCCGGGGTTTTGGCACATAAAGCCATCAACGGCGCGGTGGGTGCGATAGTCGGGCACAAAAGCGCGGTCGACAACGATGTCAAAGCTGCCCGTGCCTTGCAGGCCAAATGTGTCCCACGTGCCTTCGATGATCTGATAGTCGCTGCGCGGCAGCAGGAAGGTGCGCATGTCGGGCGCATCGCCTTCCTTGGCGGGGGGCACCAAAGAGCCAAGCAGGACCCAACCGCAATGCAGCGAGCCCGTCGAAAAGCCCCAGCGTCCTGACAGATAGAAGCCGCCATCGGCATGCTCGACCTTGCCGACCGGCTGATAGGTCGACGATACCAGCATATCGGCATTATCGCCCCAGACTTCCTTTTGTGCTTCATCGTGGAACAGCGCGAGTTCATAAGGGTGGCAGCCGACGACGCCATACATCCAGCCCGTCGACATGCAGCCTTCAGCCAGAAGGCGCTGAACGTCAAAGAAGACGTTTGGGTGCATTTCATAGCCGCCCCAACGCTTGGGTTGCAAAATCTTGAAAAACCCTGCGGCCTTCATTTCGGCGATGGTTTCCGCCGGAACGTTATAATCCTTGGTGCATTGACGCGCGCGGGATTTAAGCGTTGGGATCATCGCGCGGGCGCGCTCTACCAGTTGCTGGGCGGTCGGAATGTCGCTTCTGGGCGACGGCATCGAAACTACGCTGGCCATGGTCTGGCTGCCTCCTCCTTATTCGGCCCGACTCGCTCTCTCCACTCGGCGGGGCATTCGTAATTTTTTTTGTCATCTAATACGCAAATCGTCAATTGAAATCCGGGTACAGACGCGATAGTGCGTAATTTATTCGCACTTATTGCGTGATTCAATGTTTTCGACTTGAGAGGAAGAAGGCGCTCGTGTCCCACCAGCCAGTCTATGACTTTTCCGGACGGGTGGCGATCGTGACGGGCGGGACGCGTGGCCTTGGTCGTCAAATCGCGGCAAGGCTGGCGTCATCGGGTGCGAAAGTTGCGATTTGTGGCCGCAATCAACCCGATGTCTTGCCAGCGGGGGTGTCCTTTTATCAGGCGGATGTGCGTGATGCAGATCAGGCCAAGGCCTTTGTCGATGCCGTTGCCAAGGATCTTGGCCGGGTCGACATTCTTGTCAACAATGCGGGCGGTTCTCCCGCTTCGGATGTGGCGTCGGCCAGCCCGCGCTTCATTGATGCCATCCTGAAGCTCAATATGGTGGGCCCGCTTTATATGGCGCAGGCGGCCTATCCGCACATGGTGGCGGCCGGGGGTGGCAGCATTATCAATATCGCCAGTGTGTCGGGCGCGCGCCCGTCTCCGGGAACGGCGGTCTATGGCATGGCCAAGGCGGGCATGATCAGCATGACGCAGAGCTTGGCGCAGGAATGGGGGCGCGATGCCGTTCGCGTCAACGCGATCATCGCCGGGTTGATGACCACCGAAAATGCCGAAGCGACCTATGGCGATGCTGAGGCGCAGGCGGCAGTCGGCCGATCGATGCCGCTGGGGCGCATGGGAACAGGGGATGATCTGGCAGGGGCCGTGCTTTGGCTCAGTTCGGACGACGCCCAATGGGTCAGCGGGGCCCGCTTGCAAGTCGATGGGGGCGGGGAGCGGCCCTATTTTCTGGATCTGGTAAAAGGAGGCTAAGGCCCGATGGGGATCAAGGCACTTGGCTATGTCATTATTGAGACGACACAGCCCGATAAATGGAACGAGTTTCTGACCGAGGTGGCGGGCGTCATGCGCGCCCCCGACGCGGCCGATGGGGCGGCGCTGTATCGCATCGATGCGGCGCCTTTTCGCTTCCGAATTGAACAGAGCGCGCGCGAATGGTTTCAGGCTGCGGGATATGAGGTGGCGGATGCCGCTGCGCTTTCGGCGCTGTCCCAGGCGGTTGCCGCGGCTGGTCGCCCGGTTGCTGCATTAACCGAGGGTGAAGCCAAGCTGCGCGGTGTCGCCGCAGGTTTCAAAACTTCGGACCCGGCGGGCAATGGCTTGGAATTCTTTTACGGGCGTGCCGACGCGACGACACCGTTCGTTTCACCAAAAGGCGTCAGCCATTTTGTGACCGGCGATATGGGCATGGGCCATGCCGTGTTCTCCGCGCCGAATTTTGAGGAAACGGTGGCCTTTTTGCGCGATGTGGTCGGCTTCCGCGAAACCGATATGCCGCGCTTCAACCTGATGGGCCCGGATGGCCCGTCGATGGGCTTTGCCTTCATGCACGCCGATAATGGTCGGCATCACAGCATCGCGCTGGGGGAAGGGCCGGTGCCGCCATCCGGTGCTGTGCACGTCATGCTGGAATATCCGAACTTGACCGAAGTCGGAAAGGCGCATGATCGCATGAAGGCGTTGGGCTATCCTGAGTCCGCATCGCTTGGACGCCATGTTAATGACGAGACGGTTGGCTTTTACGTCCAGACACCGGGCGGCTTTGATCTGGAAATCGGGTGCGACAGCCTCGTGATCGATCCAGCGCAGTGGCAGACCACGAAGCATGAAGCGATCAGCGTCTGGGGACATGAATGGGCCTGGCAAAAGGCCATGAAGGAAGCACAGGCATAATGCTCGATAAACGCATGACAGCGGCGGAGATCGTCGCGCAGCTTTCCGACGGGATGACGTTGGGCATCGGGGGCTGGGGCCCGCGCCGCAAGCCGATGGCTTTGGTCCGTGAAATCCTGCGGTCTGACCTGAAGGATCTGACGATCGTTGCCTATGGTGGGGCCGATGTTGGGATGTTGTGCGCCGCCGGCAAGGTCAAGAAGCTGGTCTTCGCCTTTGTCTCGCTGGATGCCATCCCGCTGGAGCCTTGGTTCCGCAAGGCCCGTGAGGCCGGGCAGATTGAAGTGATGGAACTGGACGAAGGGATGTTCCAATGGGGCCTGAAAGCGGCCGCCTTTGGTGTGCCCTTCCTCCCGACGCGTGTGGGGCTGGGCACCGATCTGGCAGCGCTGGGCGGCTTGAAGACGGTCACCTCGCCCTATGCGGATGGCGAAACCTTAATCGCCATGCCCGCGCTGAAGCTGGATGCTGCGTTGCTTCACGTCAATCGGTCGGACTGGCGCGGCAATGTCCAGCTTTTTGGCCCGGACGTCTATTATGATGAATGGTTTGCCAAGGCGGCCGCCAAGACCTTTGTGTCCTGCGAGGAACTGGTTGACCGGATGGAAGACCATTATCCCGATACGGCGCAGGCCAACATCTTTGAGCGCTGTTTTGTAACGGGCGTGGTTGAAATGCCCTGTGGCGCGCATCCCAGTTCCATGCCGCCGGCTTATGGCTGGGACATGAAGGCATTCAAGGCCTATGCCGATGCGGCAAAGGACCCGGGTGACTGGGCCGCCGTGGCCGACCGCTTTGTCGGCAAGAGCGAAGCCGATTACCTCAACAGCTTTGGCGGAAAGGAGGCGGTTGCGGCGTTGCCGTTGCCGATTTTCTGATGACCGATATCACGCTCGCAGAACTCTGCATCTTCGCGGCCTCAGAGGCCTTTCGCAATAATGGTGAAATCGTCGCAACTGGTGTTGGCCCCGTGCCGCGTCTGGCCGCAAGCTTGGCCAAGCTGACCCATACGCCCGAACTGATGATGACCGATGGCGAAGCCTATCTGGTCGAACAGCCGGTGCCCTTGGGGCCGCGCGGCGACTATAAGCCCAAATTTGCTGGTTATCTGCCCTTTTCGCGCTTTTTTGACAGCGCCGTCTGGTCCGGTCGCCGCCATGCGATGGTTACACCAACGCAGATTGATCGCTTCGGCCAGATCAACCTGTCGCAACTGGGCGGGACGCACCAGCAGCCCAAAACCCAGATGCTGGGCGTGCGCGGCTTTCCGGGAAACACCATCTATCACCCGAACAGCTTCTTCTTCCCGGCGCACACCACGCGCGTCTTTGTGGAAGCTGAAGTCGATATGGTATCGGGCGTTGGTTATAATCCGGCCAAGCGCGTACCCGGCGGGAATTATTCGGGCGTCGACCTGCGCTGCATCGTTACCAATTTGTGCGTGATGGATTTTGGCGGAACCAATAACGCGATCCGCGTGGTGTCGCTGCATCCCGGCGTGACCTTTGATGAAGTGCAGGCCGCGACGGGCTTTCCGCTGGAAAAGGGACCGCTGACCGAAACGGCTTTGCCCGATGCCGAAGCGCTCGCCATCATCGCCCAGTTGGACCCGCACAATATCCGGGCCAGCGTGATCAAAGACAATCCGCCTGCAATCCGGGCGAACTGAGGAGAGGCCGGCCATGACCGATCTTGTGACGCCGAAACAGGTCGATATCGATTATGAGACGGACGAGCCCGTTTTGTATGAGGTGATCGACAATGTCGCTTGGGTGACGATGAACCGCCCGGGCTTCAACAATGCCCAAAATGGCCAGATGACCTATGCGCTGGACGATGCGTTCAATCGCGCTGTGCAGGATGATGCGGTTCGCGCCATCGTGCTTGCCGGCAATGGCAAGCACTTC
>JAHEGQ010000209.1:1404-2622 GCA_024645025.1 Sphingomonadaceae bacterium | reverse complement strand
CCCTTGAGAAAAGGCAAAGCTGGCAAATTCGCGCGGGACGTCGTTGGCGCAGGCTGCGTGAACAAGGGCCAGCAACGCCGCATCGTCCGCAGTTTCTTCACCTTCTGTTGGAAGTTTTCCTTCCAGATTTTTGAAAATAAACGATAAAGTTCTCTGCGCCAAATTACCAAAGCTGTTTGCCAGCTCCGCATTGACGCGGGTTACGATCGCGTCCGGGCTATAGCTGCCATCTTGGCCAAAGCTGACTTCGCGCAGGAAGAAATAGCGCAGAGCGTCGACGCCAAACAGCCGGGCAAGATCCATCGGATCGACGACATTGCCCAGCGATTTGGACATTTTTTCGCCGCGGCTCAGCAAAAAGCCATGGCCGAAAACCTGTTTGGGCAGCGGGAGCTTGGCCGACATGAGGAAGGCCGGCCAATAAACTGTGTGAAAGCGGACAATGTCCTTGCCGATAATATGGACATTTGCAGGCCAGAAGCGCCCAAATTCGCCATCTTGGTCGGGATAACCAATCCCGGTCATATAGGTCGTCAGCGCATCGACCCAGACATACATCACATGCCCCGGCGATCCCGGCACGGGCACGCCCCAGTCAAAGCTGGTGCGCGACACGCTCAAATCTTTCAATCCCCCCTCGACAAAGCGCAGCACCTCGTTGCGGCGGCTTTCCGGGCGGATAAAATCAGGCTGGCTGCGATAGAGGTCAAGCAGCGCGTCCTGATATTTGGACAGGCGGAAAAACCAGGTTTCTTCCGTCGTCCATTCCACCGGCGTGCCTTGCGGGGACAAGCGCTGCCCCCCTTCCCCGTCGGTCAGTTCGCTTTCGTCGTAAAAGGCTTCGTCCCGAACCGAATACCATCCTTCATAGCGATCAAGATACAGGTCGTCATTCGCGGCCATCGCGTCCCACAAGGCAGTGCTGGCGCGTTTATGGTCAGCTTCCGTCGTGCGACAAAAACGATCATAAGAGATGTTTAAAACATTGCACATCTCTTTGAAATAGGAGGACATTTCATCCGCAAATTCAAGTGTGTCGCGCCCGGCTGCACGGGCGGTTTGCACCATTTTCAGGCCATGTTCGTCGGTTCCGGTCACCAGCCGGACGTCGCGGCCCATCAGCCTTTGAAACCGGGCAATCGCGTCGGTTGCGATCGCCTCATAGGCATGGCCGATATGGGGTTTGCCATTGGGATAGGCAATTGCGGTTGTGATATA
>JAHEGQ010000209.1:65-1356 GCA_024645025.1 Sphingomonadaceae bacterium | reverse complement strand
CCGCCCGGAGCAAGCGCTGCGACCATTGCCGCAAGACTGAAAACGGTATTCTGGACATCCAGCGACGTGGAAACTGCCGATCCGGCCAGTTTTCGGGCCTGTTCCCATTGCGCCAGCGCCACGCCCAGCGCATCGCCCTGACGAAGCCGGGCTTGTTCTGCCAGAAAGGCCGGAACACGCTGCAGAAACGCTTCATAGCGGGCCTGTGCGGCCTTTCCGCTCAATTGGCTGGCCAATGCGAGCCGCAGCGCATTGTCGTTATCTCCGTCTCGGGCAAGGCGATCCAGCACGGTGTTGAGCGCGGCCATATCAAGCCCGGCAAAGCGCAGCGCCCGTCCGGGCGATCCAGCGCCAATTTGGGCAAGCTCTGCCCATTCAGACGGGCTGGCATCGGGCAATTGCGCGCGCAGCACAGCAGTCATGTCCTCCGCGCCCAGCGGGTCAAAGCGCAGAACCCGGCAGCGGGAGCGAATGGTGGGCAACAAGCGGCCCGCGCTATGGGCGATCAACAGGAAGATCGTGCCTTGGGGCGGCTCTTCCAGCCGCTTCAGCAAGGCGTTTGCCGCGGAAACTTCCAGCGTTTCGGCGTCGTCAATCACCACGACCCGACGCTGTGAGAGCGAGGGCTTGGTCGCGAACAGGCCGTTTAAATCCCGGATCTGAGCCACTTTGATGCTGCGAGCGCGGTCAACATCGGCGGGCCATTCGTGCCGTGGTTTGCCCGCCAGCTTGTCATCGCTGGGCTGACGTTCAATCACCACAAGATCGGGATGGCTGCCGGCATCGATAAGCCGGGCTGTGGGATGCGAAAAAGGCACATCGATCCCCGGCGTGTTTGGGTCTAGCCCCGCCCCTTCAGCCAAAAGCCGCCGGGCATATTGCAGCGCCGTTGTGGCCTTTCCAACGCCCTCTGGGCCGGTCAGCAGCCAGGCATGGTGCAACCGCGGGCCGTGCATGGCGGCACAAAAGGCAGCGATCGCTGGGTCTTGTCCCCGGATCAGGCTCATAACAGATCGTCCAGCGCGGTCATGAGCCGTCCTAAAACCACGTCCGGCGCGCCGACGGCAGGGATGATGCGGAAGCGATCTGGGTCTTCTTGCGCCAACGCGCGAAACCGGTCAGCAACCCGCACAAAATAGCTGGCGGGCTTTGCCCCCATCCGGTCAGCTGACCCAGACCGCGCAGCCGCTCGACGCGCGCCTTCCTCAATGGGAAGGTCCAGCAGCAAGGTTCTGTCCGGCAAAAGCCCGCCAGACCCGATCCGGTGCAAGGCCAAGATATCGGCATCCGA
>JAHEGQ010000206.1 GCA_024645025.1 Sphingomonadaceae bacterium | reverse complement strand
TTGATGCGGCGAGCCGCAACCACATGGTGGGTGAACACCCCTGGTTTGTGGGTAAGCTGACGCTCAAAACCCGCATTCGCTGGCTCAATATTCCGCAAAAGGAACATGGCCCGCAAGGCCATCATTCATGGTTTTTGTGGAGCAATGAATTGGCCGTGCAAAAGCGGGCGCGCTCTCGCCCGATGATGGTGACGAAATGAAAGCTGATCGCGAGCGGGAATATGCACAATGGCTTGCCAGCGTTGTGGTGGGTGGCGGCGTGGTCACCACGGCCGAAATTTATGATCTTGCCAATGGTTGGCGGGTCGCCATTGGCAATGTTGAAGGCAAAATGCTCGCGATGCCGCATGGGCGGGCCAAAGGCTTTGCAGAAAAATGCATGGCGCGCATCGCCACGGAAATGCCCGATGCCGATGATGCTGAGCCAATCCGCGCATTGATGCGGGATGTGATTGCCTGCGCTGATCTTTGCCGCATGAACAATCGCGATCGCGTGGTGCCTGATGGCTATGTTGATCTTCTGGAGCCGGAGGGCCGCGGATGATCATCAAAGCTTGCGTCATCCCCGGCTGCAAAGGCGTTGCCTGCTATGGCTGGGGCCTGCTGTCATGGAAGGCTAAGCCCCTGTGGGCCTGTGGCGTGCACCGGGGCGAAATCCATTCTGGTGGCGTCACCGAAATGGTGCCCTCCCCACAGCCCAGGCCTGATCGGCCTTCGGCACCTGCGCAAGGGGTGTTGCTGTGACGCAGGCCCAAAACACCACGGTGCGGGCGGCCAGCATGGCCGAGATCATTTCAAACCCGCTGTTCAAGAAGGGCTATGAGCATTTCTGGAGCGGGGAAGAGCCTGTCAATGACACGGGCTGGTTTCCCAATGAATGCGAGGCCTATTCCAGGGGGCGCATGTTTGCGGCCTGGCTTGCGGGAGAAGGCGAAGGCAAGGTGCCGCTGACACGGGGCTATCTCGCCCACCCGCGGGCTGAAACCCTGCTGCTGCGGGCCATGCATGCCCAGGAGGTGTTGTGATGGGATTTCACAACCCTGCCGTTGATGACTGGATTGATCAGGCGCGCAAAGCGCCGGTGTGGGATGTGATGTGCCAGCTCAATGGGGCCCATGGCTTGCAGCTCAAGGGCCACAAGGCCGTGGGGCCTTGCCCAGGCTGTGGTGGGCGGGATCGGTTTACGCTTGATGCCGGGCGCAATTCATGGTTTTGCCGCAAGCTTTATTCCGGCGGGGATGCCATTGCCCTGGCCATGCATATTCTCGCCTGTGATTTTTTGCGGGCGGTCGAGGAAATCAATGGCTGTGGCCCGCCCCAGGGCCAGGGCGGGGCGGCGATTGATCTTGATGCCATCAAGGCCAGGGAGGAGGAAAGGCAAAGGGATGCGGCCCAAAAGGCAAGGGAGGCCGAGACCTGGCGCAACGACGAAATCAACCGGGCCGCGGTGATCTGGAAAGAGGGACGGCCCATTGATGGCACGGCCGCCCAGGCCTATCTGGCGCTCAGGGCCATTCGCGCGGCGGCGGGATCGCGGTTGCGCTTTCAGCCCAAGCTTGCCTTCTGGCACCGGGCCAAGGGCTGGGACAAGCCGCGCATCATTCATGAGGGGCCGGCCATGCTGGCGCGGATTGATGATTCCGACCATCATTTCCGGGGTGTGCACATCACCTATATTGATCTCGCTGGCCCTAAGGGCAAGCTTCAGCTGGCCGATCCGGTTTCGGGTGATGGCCTTGATGCCAAGAAAATCAGGGGTTCTCCCAAGGGGTGCCATATCCATCTTTTTGGCAATCCCCATGGGGCGGCGGAGCTGAAGATTGGTGAAGGCATTGAAACCACGCTTTCGGTTCTGAATGAAATGCAGGATGCCGGGCTTGATCTTGCGGACCAGCTGTTCTGGGCTGGCATCAATCTTGGCAATCTGGGCGGGCCTGCGGTGGAAACCGTGCGCCACCCCAGCCTTACCATGACAGATGTGCGCGGCCGTGTGCGCGCCATCAAGGTGCGTGGGCCCCAGCCCGCATGGCCCCATGATCATCCCATTCTGATGCCGCCGGCGCAAATTGCCGATGTGCTGCTTTTGGGTGATGGCGATAGCGATCGCTTTGCAACCGAGCAGGATCTCAGGCGTGCCGCGGCGCTCTGGACATCTGATGCGCGGCGGGTGCGCCATTGTTTTGCCGAGGAAGATTTCAATGCCATGCGGATGAAGGCAAGCGGGGTGGCGGCGTGATTGCTTTGCAAAAGCAGGCAAATGGCCATGATCCAGACGCGGGCATTTGGGGTGACTGCCACCGGACAGCTGTTGCCATGGTTTTGGGGGTGCCCCGTGATGACGTGCCCCATGTTTTTGATCGGGGCGTGGGGGCGGATGTTGGCAACCGAGCCATGCGCAAATGGCTGGCCGAGAAAGGCTTGGCGGAGGTTACATTTCCGGTTGCAGCGCCGAGTGTGGAAACCCTCATGGCGCATTGGAAGGTCTATGCTGGCGGGTGCCCGTTCATCCTTGGTGGAAAGTCCAGGACTGGCTGCAACCATAGTGTTGCGGTGGAGGATGGGGTGATCTTTGACCCTTCTATAGTTGATAGCGGCATCGTTGGCGCGTGTGATGACGGCTATTT
>JAHEGQ010000196.1 GCA_024645025.1 Sphingomonadaceae bacterium | reverse complement strand
CGCTGGCATCTGGTCCAGCTGCGGTATGGGCATCCCATAGGTCTTTGCATCCCAAAGGCCGGGACGCGACAAAACATTCACCCGGACCATCGAATGCATCAAGCGCACCATTGCCGCTGCCCGAAACCCGGGCCCAAATCGGCCCAGCGCACCCGGAAGGATCGTTGTTGTGAAAAAGGTGGCCGTTTCCTTCACCCGCCGGGCAGCCGTCGCGTGGCTCAGCGTCCCGGTCAGCGCCATCGGGAGCGCGGAGTATTTGTTGAGGAAGGTAGCGATAAACGCACCCCGAATGGCAAAGGGCGACAGGTTCGCTGCACTATTGCGTTCCTGCCTCGCGCCTTCTTCCACCAACGCCATGTCGAGCCAGTCTGGCACCCGCTCCATTTCTTGGATTAAGGCCACCAATTCCGGTGGGGCATCAGGGACTGCGGCCAATCCCTTGTCGCAGGCTGTCGTCAGCATCTCGACAAGCGCGCGAAAGCCGTATCGGCCCATCAATGCAGCATAGGCATCGCCCGTCAGATCGCCGAGCATCGTATATTCTCGAAAACGTGCGACCAAATCGACATCTGCCAGCAATGCCTCTCGGGACATGGCCGCGCCAAAGCGCATTTCAGTCTCGGCCTCCGGCTCGATCGCAAACCGCTCTGGTGGCACCTCAAAATCAAGGTTGGCGAACAAATCCGGCATCCGCGCCTTTTGGGAACGGACACGGGCGGCGATCATATCAATTTCAGGGCACATGGACTTATGCTGCGCGAAATCACGACGCGCGCCAAGCCCAAACTTACGTTTACGTCACCTTGTTCAGATATGGATCGGCTTGCCTGTCACGGCCATGGCCGCTTCCTTCAGCGCCTCCGCATGCGTCGGGTGGGCATGGCAGGTATAGGCGATGTCCTCGCTGGTTGCGCCGAATTCCATCGCCTGTGCGGCCTGTGCGATCATCGTGCCAGCCAATGACGCAACGATATGGACGCCCAAAACGCGATCCGTCTTGGCATCGGCGACAACCTTTACAAAGCCATCGGTATCGCGATTTGTCTTGGCGCGGCTGTTGGCCATCATCGGGAACTTGCCGACCTTCACATCGCCGCGTTCCTTTGCCTGCTCTTCCGTCAGGCCGACGCCTGCAAATTCGGGCATAGTATAGACGACACCCGGGATCACGTCATGATTGACGATGCCCACCTGCCCTGCACAAAATTCTGCCGCGGCAATACCTTCATCCTCTGCCTTATGTGCCAACATGGGCCCCGGCGTCACATCGCCAACGGCATAGATGCCCGGTACCTTGGTCTGGAAATCATGGCCGACCTCAATCTGGCCGCGCGCATTGGTTTCCACGCCGGCCTTCGCCAGATCCAGCCCTTCGGTGTTCGGCCGACGACCAATCGCCACCAGCACGCAATCGGCCTCCAACGTTTCAGTGGCACCACCCGCAGCAGGTTCAATCGAGACACGCGCTTTGCCGCCCTTGACGACAACGCCGGTCACCTTGGTGGATAGCTTGAGCGTAAAGCCCTGCTTCTTGAAAATCTTGGCCGCTTCCTTGCGCACATCGCCGTCCATGCCGGGCAGCAACTGGTCAAGATATTCGACTACCGTCACCTCAGCCCCCAAACGCCGCCAGACGCTGCCCAGTTCCAGCCCGATGACCCCCCCCCCAATGACGATGAGGTGCTTGGGTACCTTGGGCAACGCCAAGGCGCCCGTGGAATCGACAACAACCTGCTGATCAATTTCAACGCCCGGCAAAGGCGTTACCGATGACCCGGTCGCAATCATGATCTTCTTGGCAGAATAGCTGGTGCCATTGACGTCAATGCTGTTGGGCCCGCTAAAGCGCGCGCGCCCCTTGATCCAGTCCACCTTGTTCTTCTTGAACAAGAACTCGATCCCGCCGGTCAGTTCCCCCACGGCCTTGGCTTTTTCGGCCTGCATGGCCGCGACGTCCATCTTCACATCCTTGAAGCTGATTCCAAATTTGGCCAGCGTTCCCGAATGCGCCTCTTCATAAAGTTCCGAAGCATGGAGCAACGCCTTTGATGGGATGCAACCGACATTCAGACAGGTGCCACCCAGCGTTTCCCGACTTTCGACACAGGCGGTTTTCAACCCCAATTGGGCGGCACGGATGGCAGCCACATAGCCACCTGGCCCCGCACCGATGACGATCAGGTCATAATTTGTGTCGGTCATAGTCACCTCCAAAATGTGCTCCGGCGAAGGCCGGAGCCCAGAGCCGTTAGCGCATCAATTCGTCAAATAAATCCCGCCACTGCGGGTTCATTTCTTCGATCAGGCGCAACTTCCAGGCTCTCTTCCAACTTTTCATCTGATATTCGCGATTGCGCGCCGCCTGAATATCATCAAATCGCTGATACCAAACTAGAAGCGTGCAGCCATATTTCTTCATAAACCCGTCGAGCGATATCGTTTGTGACGCCAAGATATATCGTGCCGTTTGGCTTGTTTGCCATCAGATAGATATATCCCGGCCACGTCACCCCCCTAGGCTCCGGCCTTCGCCGGAGCACGGATCGGATGAAGGGCTTTGGCTATCCTCACAAATCAATCAACAACCGGGTCGGATCTTCAATCGCGTTCTTGATGGCAACCAAGAAGGTAA
>JAHEGQ010000185.1 GCA_024645025.1 Sphingomonadaceae bacterium | reverse complement strand
TGCCGCCATCGGGTCCGGCAATGCCGGTGATCGAGACGGCCACATCGGCGGTGGAGTGATCCAGCGTTCCTTGGGCCATCGACCAAGCGGTTGCGATGGAGACAGCGCCAAAGGTTTCAAGAATGTTCGAGTCGACGCCCAGCGCGCTCATCTTCGCGTCGTTGGAATAGGTGACAAAGCCCACTTCAAAGACGTCAGACGACCCGGGAATAGAGGTCAAAGCGGCGGAGACAAGCCCGCCCGTGCAGCTTTCGGCAACCGCCACGCGCCGCCCTTTTGCGCGGTTTTCTTCCACCACGCGACGGGCTGCGTCGATCAATTCTTCCGGAACGGCGTCATTCATGGGCTTTACTTTGTTGTCACCGACTGACCGGCCCCCGAAGGGGTGGGGCAGATGTTGAAAGGGGTTTTCGCTTTCGCGACGGCGGCCTGTGCCTGTGGTCGGCTTGCAATATCAAGTAAAATCCCGACCAACATCGACATATTTTCGGGGGGTAAGGGCGCGACGGCCTTAAAGATACGGTCAAGATCGGCGCAAAAGGCGGGCGCGACCTTCATCAGGACCGCCGTCGTCGCCAAACCAGCGGAAAAGGCTTTGAAGGCCTGATCGGGCATCAAGTCCAACAAGGGGGCCTTATCGCCCGCAAATTTGCGGATGCCGGGCCGGGCTTGCGGCCAGGCCGCATCAGCGGCGGGGCGATAGCGGCTTGCCATATCCGCACCAGATTGCGCCAGAAAGGAGGATGGTCCCAAAACCGGCGCACATTTCTGCGCTGTCCCGTCTATGACGTCGGGAAGGGTGAAGCTAACAATGGCTTGCGCCTCTGCGGGTGTCAGACATGGAGCGGCGGTCTGTCCCATCGCTGCGCCTGGAAGCGCAAGTGTTAGAAGCCCGGCCGCTGCGGCCATTATCTGCCGTTTCATCAAATTTCCTCCGGCAGGCGAAGCGTGGCGACAGCTTGAGCCGCAATGCCTTCGCCCCGGCCTGTAAAGCCAAGCCCTTCGGTCGTTGTTGCCTTAACGCTGACTTGCCGCGGCCCAATGCCCAGCATTTCTGCGATCCGCTGTCGTATGGTCTCGCGATGCGGGCCGACCTTGGGAGCCTCGCAAATGATGGTCACGTCGACATGGTCGATGCGCCCACCAGCTTTGCGGATCAAGGCGGCGGCGTGTTCGACAAAGCGGTGCGACGCGGCCCCACGCCACTGCGGATCACTGGGCGGAAAATGGCTGCCAATATCGCCATCGCCCAGCGCGCCGAGCAGCGCATCGGTGAGGGCGTGCAGCGCGACATCGGCATCGCTATGGCCGATCAAGCCCTTGTCATGGGGAATGCAGACACCGCCCAGCCACAGTTCTTCACCAGCGCCCAGTCGATGGACATCATAACCCATGCCGGTGCGCGACACCATTTGGGCTGCCAATTTCTGTTCCGCGGCCTGAAAGTCGCCGGGCTGGGTAATCTTGTCGAGCATCGGATCTCCCTCAACAAGGGTCACGGCAAAACCCGCCGCACGGGCCATTTGGGCGTCATCGGTCGCGGCTGGGCCTGTCCAGTGACGATGCGCCGCACGGATCGCCTTGGTATGGAAGGCTTGGGGCGTCTGCACGCGGACCAGACCATCCCGGTTGACAACGTCGCCCAGCCCCTCTGCTGTGCGGGCCAGCGTATCTACAACGGGCAGAACAGGCACAGCGGCGGGCCCCTTGCGGAGTGCGACAACCAACCGATCTATAACGGCGTGGGGCAAGAGCGGTCGGGCGGCATCGTGGATCAGAACCGCGTCAGCATCGTCAATCGCGGCAAGGCCCGCTGCAACGCTATGTTGGCGTTCGGCCCCGCCCACAAGCAGCGCATCGACGGGCAGGGCAGCTAAGGCCGCTTGCGCCAGAACTTCCTGCCCCGGACCAATGACGACAATAATCCGCGCAATCGCTTCATGGCTTGCAAGCGCCTGCACGGCACGGCGCAAGATGGGTTGACCGCCCAAAAGGCTGTATTGCTTGGGCAGTGCGGTGCCAGCGCGTTCGCCCTTGCCTGCCGCCACGATGATTGCCGCGATCTTCATCAAGCGCGGCATAAGCACGCAAATCTGTTGCGCGGCAACTGAAAATTGCTTAGAGAACTGCTGAAATTTTAGGCAGTTTTGATGCAACGTCTGACCCCCATTTCCATCGGCCCCGTCCGTATCGATGTTCCCGTCATCCTCGCGCCGATGACGGGTGTCACCGATATGCCGTTTCGCAAGATCGTGCGGGAATTTGGGTGCGGGCTGAACGTCACCGAAATGATCGCCAGTCAGGCGATGATCCGGGAGACGCGTCAAAGCCTACAAAAGGCCGCTTGGGACCCGATTGAAGAGCCGGTGTCCATGCAGTTGGCAGGCTGCACACCCCACGAAATGGCCGAGGCCGCGAAGCTCAACGAAGATCGTGGCGCCGCCATTATCGACATCAATATGGGCTGCCCGGTCAAAAAAGTGGTGAATGGCGATGCGGGCTCTGCGCTGATGCGCGACCTGCCCTTGGCGGCCAAGCTGATTGAAGCGACGGTCAAGGCCGTCAAGGTGCCGGTCACCGTTAAGATGCGCATGGGCTGGGATCATGACTCGCTCAACGCGCCAGAGCTTGCGCATATTGCGG
>JAHEGQ010000313.1 GCA_024645025.1 Sphingomonadaceae bacterium | reverse complement strand
GAGACATGTAGCGTCCACGTCCCTCGACTTCGCTCGGGACTGACGGAGTGAGGTGACGAAGCGCGCCTTAATCAGCGCGCTTCACATATTCCTGCGAATAAACGTCAACCACAACGCGCGTGCCCGTGCCGATGTGCGGCGGCACCATGATGCGCACGCCATTATCCAACAACGCCGGCTTGTACGACGACGACGCCGTCTGCCCCTTCACCACGGCATCGGCTTCCACGATCGTCGCTTCAACCTGATCGGGCAGCTGCACGGAAATCGGGCGCTCTTCATGCAGTTCAAGGATCACGTCCATGCCATCCTGCAAAAAGGCCGCGGCATCGCCCAACATATCGCGCTGCAGCGTGATCTGTTCGTAGCTATCCTTGTCCATGAAGACGAGCATATCGCCATCGGTGTAGAGATAGGTGAAATCCTTGGTGTCCAGCCGAACACGCTCCACCTTTTCGTCGGAGCGGAAGCGGTTGTTGGTCTTGCGGCCATCCATCAGGTTTTTCATTTCAACCTGCATATAGGCACCGCCCTTGCCGGGCTGAGTGTGCTGGATTTTCACGGCGCGCCACAGCCCGCCTTCAAATTCAAGGATGTTGCCGGGACGGATGTCCACGCCGCTGATCTTCATGGGATGCACCTATTCGAATTACAAAGAGCGGCTGCGCCCCTAGCCCAAGCAAGACGGGGCGGCAAGGGCAGTCAGCGTCCAAGCGCCGTCAGAAAAGCACGAACCGCCGACGCTGCGCCCGCCGGATCATTCCAGACAGCCCCCGAAACTGCGATAAAATCGGCGCCCGCCTGCGCAATTTCGGCCGCAGTCGCCGGCGTAATCCCGCCAATGGCAACGCTGGGAATGGGGGACACGACCGACCACCACGCCAGAATGGCCGGATCAGCCCGATGCGACACCTCTTTGGTCGTCGTCGGGTAGAACGCGCCAAAGGCGACATAGTCAGCACCCGCCTCCCCCGCTTCCATCGCAAGGTGCCGGCTATTGTGGCAGGTCACGCCAATCTGCGCCTCGCGGCCCAAAATCTCGCGGGCTTCGCGGGGATCGCCATCGCTCTGGCCCAGATGGACACCATCGGCACCAAGGCGCTTGGCCAGCGCGATGCTGTCATTGACGATGAAAGCGACATCGCGCGCTGCACAAATCGCCTGTAACGGTTCGGCCGCACGCGCAATGGCGTGATCATCGGCCCCTTTGAGGCGCAATTGAAAGGCGGCAACCGGCCCCGCATCTAACGCGGCCGCCAATTGGTCGGCAAAACCCGCGTTCAAGGCGGGCGGCGACAACAGATAAAGCTCGGCAGGCTCTCGGGCCTCAGGGGCAAAGCGTTCGGCAAAGCCCTGCGGCACTTCGGGAAGGTCTAGATCGTCCATCCGCGCGATATAGGGGGCTTGGTTGGGGAACGGTAGTCCGAATAAAAAGGGCGGCAGCGTTTGCACGCTACCGCCCCCTTCCCCTCCCAGGAAAGTCGATCAGGCCGTCTTTTGCGTTGAGGCCTTGAAGATATCGTCAATCGCTGCACCCAGCGATGCGTTGAATTCGGCATCGCTCATCTGATGACGCAGATCTTCCAGCAGCGCGCGGCTGAAGCTGGCGATGATGCCCCGGTTCTTGGCCAGTTCAACACAGGCATCCGGGCGATTATAGCCGCCCGACAGCGCCACGACGCGCAGCACGCGCGGGTGATCCACCAGCGCGTCAAAATGGCCCGGCTTGACCGGCAGGCTCAGCTTCAACATCACCTTGTCGCTTCCCGGCATCGCGTCCAAGCCCTTCACCAGTTCTTCCAGAAGGATTGCATCGCAATCGGCGCGCTCGGCGCTCTTGATGTTGATTTCGGGCTCCAGCATCGGGACAAGGCCGCCCTTCAAGACCTGAAGGCCGATTTCAATCTGCTGGCGCACAATCTCTGCAATGCCCTTGGCATTGGCGAGGTTGATGACCGAACGCTCCTTGGTGCCGAACACGCCAAGTCCCTTGGCCCGCGCCAAAAGCGCATCCAGCTCTGGCATTGGCTTCATCAACTGAACGCCATTGGCTTCGTCTTCCAAGCCCTTGTCAATCTTGATAAAGGGCACGACACCCTTGTCCCAAAGCGCGGCCGGGGTCGGCTTGCCGCCTACTTCGCCATCCATCGTCTTTTCGAACAGGATCGCGCCAATCACCTTGTCCCCGGTGAAAGCGGGCGCGGAAATGATGCGGCTGCGCATCTGGTGGATCAGCGCGAACATCTCCGCATCGCCCGAATAGGCGTCTTCTTCGATGCCATAACCTTTGAGCGCCTTGGGCGTGGACCCGCCGCTCTGGTCAAGTGCGGCGATAAAGCCTCTGCCGCTGCCGATCTTTTCCAACATCTTCGGATCCGTCATCATCATCCTCATTCGCTCGGGCTGCATACGTATGCAGCGTGTGACAAAAAAAGACCCGGCAGACAATGCCGCCGGGCAAATTTAGGTGCGCAAAAGCGCGGATACGCCGGGCAAGTCGCGCCCTTCCATCCATTCCAGAAAGGCGCCGCCTGCTGTTGAAACAAAGCTGAAATCGCCGGCCACGCCCGCATGGTTGAGCGCTGCCACGGTATCCCCGCCGCCTGCGACCGAGACCAGCGAACCCTCGGCGCTTAGCGCCGCCGCCATCCGTGCCAGCGCCACCG
>JAHEGQ010000024.1 GCA_024645025.1 Sphingomonadaceae bacterium | reverse complement strand
GTTGCTCGTCCCGGCATTCGCGCCGCACAAAGCCGACTGCTGAGCGGAGGTCATCAGCGGGTTGTTGCAGTTGACGAAGAAGTCCGTGCCGTAGAACGCGCCCGACGGGGCGATCTGAGCCCGGGTGTGATCGTCCATGAACATGACTTCAAGGTACGGATCGAACGACTCGCTCACTTCATAGTGCGCGAAGGCACCCAGCGAGAAGCGCTCATCCGGACGCTGGAAGTAGTTGTAAGGGTTGAAGTTAAAACCGTCACGGAAGCGGTTGTAGGAACGGAAGGAACCAGCATTTGCCGGGTCAAGCGTATAGCTGCTGCCGGTCGGCGAATAGACCGGCGTTGAGCCCAGACCAACGTTTTGAGTCTTGCGGAAGCGACCGTTGATGGACGTTGAGGAGCCGCCGCAGCTGAAGCTGCCGCTGCTGCTGGCGGAATAGCCGCAATAGCTGAAGTCACGGTCGCCCTGGGTAACCGGGTTGACCTTACGCCAGCCGGCATAAGCGGTGACATGGCCACGGCCATCGTCAAAGCCGGCGCCAACGGTCAGGGTCACAGTTTTCGAAGCGCCGTCCGACGTGTTGCCCTTGGGCGGGGTGAAGTTTTTGGCAGCGAGAGCGCCAGCATAGTTCTCGTCGCTATAGTCGTTGTTATGATTGTAGAAGGCAGTTTGGCCTTCCATCCGGAACCCTTCAAAATCCTTGTTCAGGATGAAGTTCACAACGCCGGCAAGCGCGTCCGAACCATAGGTCGCCGAAGCGCCGCCGGTCAACACGTCAACACGCTGGATCAGCGCGCCGGGGATGAAGTTAAGGTCAGCCACGTTGCTGGTCGGGTCACCAGCGCCCAGACGGCGGCCGTTGATGAGGACGAGCGTACGCGACGTGCCGAGGTTGCGCAGGTCGACCGTTGCGATACCCGAAGCGCCGTTGGCGTCCGACGAACCTTCCGACGCAAAAACCTGCGGCAGCGAGTTCAGCATGTCTTCGACGCGGGTGTTGCCCTGGAAGTTCACTTCCTGGGCGCCAACCACGGTGACCGGGCTGACAGAGGTCAGGTTCGGGTTCGCGATGCGCGACCCGGTGACGACGATTTCCGACGTGCCGGCGCTTGCGTTGTCGGCAGGCGCCGATTGGGCGAACGCCGGGCCGGCGATCAGGGCGAGGCCCAGAGCGGCCGGCGCAACGCCAATCCGAAGCTTTACGTTGGTTTTCATGAGTTTTTAATCCCCATAGAGTTTAAGTGCTGAGACAGACGACCCAGCGGCTTTGAACGGCCTTGGCAAAGCCAAGAGGAAGTTGGATGCCGAATTGAATCGGAAATTTGCCCCCAAATGCCGATGGTTCGCCCTATCCATCCGGACAGAAACTGTAAATAATGGAGCCCGCATTTGCGCTGCTTTTGGCCCTTATGTCACCAATATGCCACAGTGCAATTTGGCTTCCGCTGGCGCAAATGCTTTGGCAATGTAGTCTTTAGTAGGACAGGAGATTTGGCATGAAAAGGGCGTCGCGCTGGGCCGTTGGGGTCTTTTTTTCGATTTCGGTCAGCGCCGCGGCAGTAGCTGCGCCATCTCAAAATCCTTATCCAGAGCGTTTTCAAGCGGTTATCGCCTGTCGAGATGTAGCCGCCGCGGATGCGCGTCTCGCCTGTTTCGATCAGGCCACCGCTGCGCTTGCGACTGCGGCGCAAGCGGGCGATATTGCCGTGGCGGACAAAGCCCAGATCACAGAAGCCAAGAAGGGTCTGTTTGGCTTCACGGCTCAGAATATCAAATTGTTCTCTGCACCGGATGGGCGCGATGATTTTGATCAGATTGAAGACATTGTCAGCAGCGCCGAACAATTGCGGGGCGGCCAATGGTCTATAACTCTGCCAAATGGGGCGGCATGGGCACAGGTGGATACGGCCACGCTGGCGGTGGATCCGAAGCCCGGCATGAAGATCATCATCCGCCGCGCCGCGATGGGCAGCTTTTTGGCCCGCTTGGGCAACCAACCCGCGATCCGCGTGCGCCGGACCCGCTAACCATCCCTGAGGGCCCAGCAAAAAAAGGGGTGGGTTTTTGCCCACCCCTTCGCTCGCTGTCTTCCAAATGATGGCTCAGCTCAGCACCAACTGCCCATCGCCTTCATCGACATGGACGGTCGATCCATCCGGCACGTTGCCGCGCAGGATTTTGTCGGCCAGCGGGTCTTGCAGATATTTCTGCACGGCGCGCTTTAATGGGCGGGCGCCATAGACGGGGTCATAGCCCACCCGGCCCAGCCAGGCGCGGGCGGCATCCGTCAGGTCCAGCGTGACCTTGCGGTCGGCCAGCAGCTTGGCGACGCGTTTCACCTGAATATCGACAATTGGGCCCATATGGTCTGCACCCAGCCGGTGGAAGAGGATGATCTCATCCAGACGGTTGAGAAATTCTGGACGGAAATGGGCGCGGACAACGTCCATCACCTGCGGCTCGACGCTTTCGACAGTCTCGCCTTCGCCCAGCCCAGCGATGAACTGCGACCCAAGGTTGGACGTCAGCACGATGATCGTGTTGGTAAAGTCCACGGTCCGGCCCTGCCCATCGGTCAGACGGCCATCGTCGAGGACCTGCAGCAGCACGTTGAACACATCGCCATGCGCCTTTTCGACCTCGTCAAACAGGACGACCTGATAGGGGCGTCGCCGCACGGCTTCGGTCAGCACGCCGCCTTCATCATAGCCGACATAGCCCGGCGGCGCGCCGATCAGCCGCGAGACCGAATGCTTTTCCATGAATTCCGACATATCGATGCGGACCATCGCGTTTTCGTCGTCAAACAGGAACCCGGCCAGCGCCTTGGTGAGTTCGGTCTTGCCAACGCCCGTTGGCCCCAAAAAGAGGAAGGAGCCGAGCGGCCGATTGGGGTCTTGCAAGCCCGCGCGGGCCCGCCGCACTGCGGTGGAAACGGCGTGGACTGCCTCTTTCTGCCCGATGACGCGGCGGCCAAGCTCGTCTTCCATCTGGAGCAGCTTTTCCCGTTCCCCTTCCAGCATCTTATCGACTGGAATACCCGTCCAGCGCGAGACGATGGCCGCGATATCATCCTGCGTCACTTCTTCGCGCAGCATCGCCCCGGCCGCGGCACCTGTGCGTCGGCCAGTTGCTTTTCCAGGCCCGGGATCGTGCCGTAGGACAGCTCGCCCGCCTTGGCGAGGTCCCCCGCCCGCTGGGCTTGGTCCAACTGGCTGCGCGCGGCATCCAGCTGTTCCTTCAGCCGGGCTTCGGCGTGGATCTTTTCCTTCTCGGCCTGCCAGCGCTGGGTCAGCGCGGCGGACTGTTCCTCTAGGTTTGCCAATTCGCCATTCAGCGTGGCGAGGCGATCCTTGGACGCGTCGTCCTTTTCCTTTTCCAAGGCCAGTTGTTCGATCTTCAGCTGAATGATCTTGCGATCCAGCGTTTCGATTTCTTCGGGCTTGGATTCCACTTCCATGCGGATGCGGCTGGCGGCTTCGTCCATCAGGTCGATGGCCTTGTCCGGCAAGAAACGGTCCGTGATGTAGCGGTTGGACAGGGTTGCCGCGGCAACGATGGCGTTATCGGTGATCCGCACGCCATGATGGAGTTCATATTTCTCCTTCAAGCCGCGTAGGATGGAGACCGTATCCTCAACCGTTGGTTCGCCCACGAAGACGGGCTGGAAGCGGCGCTGAAGGGCGGCGTCCTTTTCCACATATTTTCGGTATTCATCCAGCGTGGTCGCGCCGATGCAATGCAGTTCGCCCCGCGCCAGCGCTGGCTTTAAGAGGTTGGAGGCATCCATGGCGCCGTCCGTCTTGCCTGCGCCGATTAGCGTGTGCATTTCGTCGATAAACAGGATGACCTGACCTTCAGCGGCCTTCACTTCATCGAGTACGCCCTTCAACCGTTCTTCAAATTCGCCGCGATATTTGGCCCCGGCAATCAGCGAACCCATGTCGAGCGCCATCAGCGTGCGGTTTTTCAGCGTATCGGGCACGTCGCCATTGGCAATGCGCAGCGCCAAGCCTTCGGCAATAGCGGTCTTGCCGACGCCGGGTTCGCCGATCAGCACCGGATTGTTCTTGGTCCGGCGCGCGAGGATCTGGATGGTGCGGCGGATCTCCTCGTCGCGGCCGATGACCGGATCGAGCTTGCCGTCGCGCGCGGCCGCCGTCAGGTCGCGGGCGAACTTCCTGAGCGCGTCGTAGCGATCCTCGGCCCCGGCGGTGTCGGCGGTGCGGCCACCGCGCAGCTTGTCGATCGCAGCATTCAGATTCTGCGCCGTCAGCCCGGCGGCGGTCAGCGCCTTGCCCGCCGGCCCCTGCGACAGCGTCAGCGCCAGCAGCATCCGTTCGACGGTGACAAAGCTGTCGCCCGCCTTGGCGGCGATCTGTTCGGCCTGATCAAGCACGCGGACCAGATCATTGTCCACGCCCGGCGGCTGGTTCGCGCCCGCACCTGAAACGGCGGGAATTTTGGCAAGGGCGGCATCGGTTTGGCGCATCGCGATATCGGGATCGCTACCCGCCGCGCGCATCAGCCCAGCGCACATGCCTTCCTTGTCTTCCAACAAGGCCTTCAACAGATGTTCCGGCGCGATCCGCTGATGGTTCAGCCGGATGGCAACGGTTTGGGCAGACTGCAAAAAGCCCTTTGCCCGATCGGTAAATTGTTCGAGGTTCATACTGGACCCTTCCTTCAATCAAGGATGTAGTGTGGCATAATCGCCACACAAGGGGTCTGCATTGACCTCGATCAGTTTAGGGCCGCTTTGCCTTAGGTGCTGCCGGCGCGAAGGTTTTGCCGAAAAAGCTATCCGCATACCATCGCGGCGCTTCCGGCGCGTTGGCAATTTCCGTGGCGATCAGGCTGTTGATCCGGGCAAACTTGGCCCCGGCTTCCCAGTTAAAGGGCAAGTTCAAATCGTCCGATGGGGTGTGATAATGATCGGCCAAAAAGGCTTCAGACGCCTTGGCGCCGTCCCCCGCATAGCCCGTGACCAGAAAGACGGATGGGATGCCGCGCTGGACGAAGCGATAATGGTCTGACCGGGTGAACAGCCCTTCTTCGGGAACGGGGTCGGGAGAAAGCTTGACGGCGTCGCGCGCGGTCGCCGTGGCGACAAGAGGGCCAAGTGTTGAGTGTTCCGCGCCAAAGGCAATCACATCGGTAAAGTCGTAGGTCAGGATCGGCATGTCCAGATTAACAACGCCGACGATCTGGCCGTCCACGACCGGGAAGCGGGAAAGATAGTCTGCGCCCAGCAATCCCTTTTCTTCGCCCGTGACTGCCGCAAATAGAACCGGGCGTCGGGGCCGGGTTGGCGCCTTTGCCATCTCCCGTGCGGCCTCCAGCAGCGTTGCGATGCCGGCCGCATTGTCCATAGCGCCATTGTTGATCTTGTCGGCATTGGCGGCATCCGGGCCGGTGGGAGAGGTGCGAATGCCGATATGGTCCAGATGCCCCATCACCAGAACATATTCATGCGCCACAGCTGGGTCTGATCCGGGCAAGAGACCAATCACATTGGGGCTGGTAAAGGGGGTGATGCCAACGCTGCGGGAAATCATGGCGCGTTTGCCCAGCGCAAAGCCCTTGGGCTTGCCGCCCTTCTTGTCCGCTTCCGCCAAAAGCGCGTCCAAGGAGCGGCTGGTGCCGTCGAACAGGCGGGCGGCTGCCGCCCGGTCGAGCGTTGCCATCACCTTGATATTGGGGGCGGCATCATAAGGCGTGCCATCGGCATTCAGCCAGTTGACCGATGCGTCATCGGCTGTAGCGATGACACGCGCCCATGGGCGCTGCTTTTCGCGTTCCAGCGTCCGGATCGACAAATAGCCGATCGCCCCGCGAGCGGAGAGGACGCGCACCTTATCCGCATTCAAATGGGCGCCGATGTCGCTGGGCATCCCCTTGGGAAAGCCGGTCAGGCAGGCGATGATCTTGCCCTTCACCTTTAGGTCGCGCAGATCATTCAGGCCGAGTTCCGGCTTGTCGAGGCAGAAGCCGCCGAACAGGATATCGGCTTCGGCACGACCATTGCCCGAAATGACCGCATCCTCCTTATGCGTAAAAGCGCGGCCATTGATTGTCAGTTCGGCATCATCCTTGGGCTGGACCCGTGCAAAGGGGACGTTCTGATACCAGTCGCCCTTAACCGCAGGCGTCAGCCCCATGGCTTCGAACTGGGTTGCCACATAGCGCGCCGCCACTTGATGCCCGCGCGATCCCGTATCGCGGCCTTCCAGAAGGTCGTCCGCCAGAAAGGCGACATGGGCCTTGATGGCCTTGGCCGTAACCCCTTGATCCGGGGTGGACTGGGCCATGATCCCAGCAGGTGCCAATAACAGGGCCGCGGCAAGATAAGGCGAACGCATCTAAAACTCCCTCAAATCGGTCATGCCGACTTGCTGAATTCGGGCGATGCGTCAATATCACCTCAAGAGGGTCTGGGCGTGCGAAACGACCTTGGGCCGTAAAATGATTTTGGGGGAGGATATATGAAGACTTGGGCCAAATGGACCTTGGGCAGCGTTGCTGTGTTGGCGATTGCCTCGGCGGTTTGGGAGCCGCTGACCGCTCAGGTGGAACAGGCCCCCGCGCCGCGCCGCTATGATGTCGAAATTGTCCGCGATGAATTTGGGGTGCCGCACATCAACGGCAAGACCGATGCCGACGCGGCTTATGGATTGGCTTATGCCCATGCCGAGGATGACTTCGCGACCATTCAGGAAGTGATCGCCATGACGCGCGGTCGGGACGGCGCGATGACAGGGCCAGATGGCGCGCAGATCGATTATGTCGCGGCCTTTCTGGGCGTACGCGATACCGCCAACCGGCATTATGCGGCCTTGTCGCCGGAGGTCCGCCGCGTGCTGGACGGCTATGCAACGGGGCTCAACCATTTTGCGGAAAAGCATCCGGGTGAAGTCCGCTTGGCCAAGCTTTTTCCCGTCAATGGTCAGGATATTGCCGCCGGGTTCGTGTTGCGCGCGCCCTTTTTCTATGGGCTGGATGGCGTCATTGGCGCGTTAGCAAAGGGTGAACCGGCTCCTAAGGAAGATGCGCTGCCCATGACCCCCATTGGCCGCGACCCCAGCCTGAATGGGTCCAATGCCTTTGCGCTGGCCCCCAAGAAAATGGCCGACGGCAAGACATGGCTGATTTCCAATTCCCACCAGCCCTATGAAGGCCAAGTCGCGTGGTATGAGGCGGTGACGCATTCGAATGAGGGGCTGGACATGGCGGGTGCTTTGTTCCCCGGCTCTCCTTTTGTGCTGTTGGGCCATAACCGCAATTTGGGGTGGACCAATACCGTCAACCGGCCCGACCTGATTGATGTCTACAAGTTAGTGCTGGACCCGTCGGGCACGCGCTATCGGCTGGACGGCAAATGGCTGCCGCTGGAAAGCAAGCGCATCTGGCTGGCGGTCCGTTTTGGTCCCTTCACCCTGCCGGTGCCCAAGACCATCTATCGCGCTGCGCACGGCCCGGTGATCGTGAACGACAAGGGCGCGTTTGCGATCCGCTATGCCGGGATCGATAATGCCAAGGCGGTGGAGCAATATTATCGCAACACCAAGGCGCGGAACTGGGCGGAATGGACCAAGTCGATGGCGATCGGCGGGGTTCCCGCAACCAACTTCATCTACGCCGATAAGACCGGCCGGATCGCTTATGTCTACAATGCCCTGTTCCCGGCGCGTCAACCGGGCTTTGATTATACCAAGGTGTTGCCGGGTGATACGTCGCGGGCAATCTGGAAGGGGCCGGTTACCTTTGCCGCTTATCCCAAGCTGGTTGACCCCAAAAGCGGGTTTGTGACCAATGAGAACAATACCCCCTTCCTCGCTGCAGGCCCGGGGTCCGAATTGAACCCGGCCGATTTTTCGCCCTTGCTGGGCATTGAACGGGGCATGACCAATCGGGGGCTGCGTGCGGTCAGCCTATTGTCCAAGGCGGGTCGGCTGACGCCGGATCAGCTCCTCCAGATCAAGTTTGACACAGGTTATGACCGGCAAAGCTGGGAAGCGGGCTGGATTGGGCAGGTCCTGAAGGCACCGACCGGAGGAGACGCCCAATTGGCCAAGGCGCAAAAGTTGCTGGCGGGGTGGGACTGGACCAGCGACGGTAAGGGCGCCGCCGATGCGCTGGCGGAACGGGTGATCCGCGCCGCTTCGGTCAAGCACTGGCGCCGCGAAGCGCTGCCCAATCCAACCGCGGCGCTGAAAGAAGCGACCGACGATATGCTGGCGCGCTTTGGCCGGATCGACCCACCCTTAAGCGAGGTGCAACGCCTGCGCCGCGGCACGGTTGATCTGCCCATGCTGGGCGGCACCGATACGCTGCGGGCCACCACGGCTTGGGACAAGGACCAAAGCGACAAGAAGTGGCGCGTTCGCCATGGCGACAGCTTCATCATGCTGGTGCAATGGGACAAGGCGGGTCGCGTCGCATCGCAATCGGTCCAGCCATATGGGGCGGCCACCAACCGTCCAGACTCGCCGCATTATACGGACCAAATGGCGCTGTTTGCGTCCCAGAAATTCAAGCCGGTGTATTTCGAATGGGATGACGCGGTGCGTCATGCCACGCGCCGCTATCGGCCCTGATCGGTTCATTGCTCAGCTTATGTTCATCCAGCGTGCAGGATGAACCAGCGCGTCGTGTTTCGCTTGCCTGATTTGGAGTTGTCTATGCGTTTTTTCCTGCTGGCCTTTGTCGCTTTGGGATTGGCCAATGCGATGCCCTCTGTCGCTGCGGCGCCCAAGGCTGCGCGTGTGGCGGACCTGATCGGGCAAGTGGATATTCCGCATGACAGCTTCACGCTGGCGAATGGGCTTCGTGTTCTGGTGCATACCGATCGCAAGGCCCCGGTTGTCGCAGTTTCGATCTGGTATGATGTCGGCTCCAAGCATGAACCCAAGGGCAAGACGGGCTTTGCCCATCTGTTCGAACATCTGATGTTCAATGGGTCTGAAAATGCCGATGGCGATTTCTTCAAACCGTTGCAGGAAATGGGCGCGACCGATTTTAACGGGACGACCTGGTTTGATCGGACCAATTATTACGAAACAGTGCCCACCGGCGCGCTGGAACGGACGCTGTTTCTGGAAGCAGACCGGATGGGCCATTTGCTCGGCGCGGTCACGCAAGACAAGCTCGCCAACCAGATTGGCGTGGTGCAGAACGAAAAGCGTCAGGGCGATAACGAACCCTATGGGCTGGTGGATTATGCCCGGCTGAAGGCCACCGTCCCACCGGATCATCCTTATGGTCACCCGGTCATTGGATCTATGGCAGATTTGGATGCCGCCAGTCTGGACGATGTGCGCGGCTGGTTCCGCCAGCATTATGGGCCCAATAACGCGGTGTTGGTTCTTGCGGGCGATGTCGATGTCACGACCGCGCGGCCATTGGTCGAAAAATGGTTTGGCGGCATTCCCGCTGGCCCCAAACAAGCGCGACTGACGGCGCCTGTGCCGACCTTGTCTGCCCCCAAGACGGAGGTGATGAAGGATCAGGTGGCAACCGTGCGCCTCTACCGCAGCTGGGCGGTACCCGGCGATGACAGCGCGGATAATGTCGCGCTTAGCGTTGGGGCAAGCGTGCTGGGTGGGCTGGCCAGTTCCCGGTTGGATAATGCGTTGGTCCGCAAGGAACAACTCGCGGTGAGCGTTTCAGCCAATTATGAAGCCCATACCCAATTGGGCTGGTTCGATGTGACGGCCGATGTCCGGCCCGGGGTTGATCCGGCGCTGGTCGGCAAAAGGCTGGATGCCCTGATCGCCGACTTCCTGAAATCAGGCCCCACCAAGGATGAGGTCAGCCGGGTCACCGCCCGCACCATCGCCGGCATGATCGCGGGACTGGAAGAGGTGGACGGCAAGGCCAGCATATTGGCCGAAGGGGCGCTGCTGCGGGGTGACAGCGAGGCGTATAAAAAGGATTTGGCGGCCCTCGCACAGATCAGCCCGGCGCAGGTGCGCAAGGTGTTGCAGCACTGGTTGTCACGCCCGGTCTATGCCCTGACAGTCGTACCGGGCGCGCGCGACGCCTATGAGGAAACAACACGCAATACCGCTGCTCCGTCTGCCCCCGATGCGGCGTCCCCATTACCAGCCAGTTCCAAGCTGGAATGGCCAGCGGTGGGTGGCGTATCGGACTTGGAGTTCCCAGCTGTGCAGCGGGCCCAATTGGCAAATGGCATTCGCGTTATCTATGCGCAGCGCAGCGCCGTTCCCATCACGCAAATGTCGATCAGCTTTGATGCGGGCCATATGGTGGATCCCCGCGATGCGCCGGGCACACAGGCGCTGATGCTGTCTCTGCTGGATGAAGGGGCCGGTGGCCTGACGTCCACCCAGATTGCGGAAACCGAAGAGCGGTTGGGGGCCAGCATTGGCGCGGGCGCGTCGATGGATCGCACCACTGTCGGCTTGTCGACCTTATCGGCCAATCTCGACCCGGCAACGGACCTTTTTGCCAAGATCATTCAGCGGCCTGACTTTGCGCCCGCCGAAGTCGAGCGACTGCGCGGCCAGCAGCTGGCGCGGATCGCCAGCGAATTGAAAGACCCGCAATCCACCGCGCTGCGGATTTTGCCGCCGCTGCTTTATGGTCCAGATCACCCTTATGGCGTGTCGTTTACCGGATCGGGTGAGATCGCGAGTGTTTCCAAAATTGGTCGGGACGCGCTGCTGCAATTCCATCAGGCATGGATGCGGCCAGACAAGGCAAGCATCTTTGTCGTCAGCGATCAGCCCTTGGCGCGCGTTGTTGCTGTTCTCGATCACCATTTTGGCCAGTGGCAAGTGGCGGGCCCGGCTGGCGTAAAGTCTAGCGCTGCAACACCCAATGGGTCTGCGGGCAAGATCATTCTGATTGATCGCCCGGGCTCGCCCCAATCGGTCATCCTCGCGGGGCAGATCCTGCCCAAAAAAGGCAGTGACCCGCTGGAAACGCTGATGGCCGCCAATCAGGCCTTGGGCGGCAACTTCCTGTCGCGCATCAATATGGACCTGCGGGAAACCAAGGGGTGGTCTTATGGCGTTTCGGGCCGGGTGACCCGGGTCAAGGGCGATGTCCCCTATATCATCTTCGCCCCCGTTCAGGCCGACCGGACGGGCGATTCGATTGCAGCTCTGCGGACCAACTATCGTGATTTTCTGACAACCAAGGGCATCACGGCGGAAGAACGGGACCGGATCGTCAAAGGCAATGTGCTGGAGCTGCCGGGCAGTTTCCAGACGGCTGGTGCGGTCTTGGGTGCGCTCCAGCGCAACGATCTTTTTGAGCGGCCGGACGATTATTACGATTCCCTAGCGTCAAAATACCAAGCGATGACGATCGCCGATTTGGATGCGTCGTTGCGCGGCGTGTTGAACCCGGATCGCTTTTTGTGGGTTGTGGTGGGCGATGCAAAAATTGTCCGCCCACAACTTGAAAAACTCGGCCTTCCGGTCGACCTTATGTCATCATCCGGTGGCAAATAAGCCCCGGGCGTTTCTACAAGGAGAGTGAAGATGAGCTTGTCTGGGACCTATGAATGTGTCGTGAAGTCGCCGCTGGGCGATCAGAAGTCGACGATGGTCGTCAATGTGGATGGCGATAGCTGGACGGGCACCAATTCCGGCGCTCAGGGCTCGGCCGAAATCACCGATGGCAAGATTGATGGCAACACGTTGACCTGGTCGATGAAGATGACAGTCCCCATGCCAATGACGCTGGAAGGCACGGCAACGATCGACGGCGATGACGTGACCGGATCTGTCAAGGCTGGCGCTTTCGGCACTTTCCCGCTGACGGGTAAGCGCGTCGGCTAAGCCTTCGCTTCAGCGGATACAAAAAGGCCCGCCATCCTATAGGACGGCGGGCCTTTTTCATGGGCCGTTTTAAAACGGCTTATTGGACGGTGACCGTCACCGCACGGCGGTTGCGTGCCCAATCTGCTTCGGTGGAACCCAAGGCTTCGGGGCGTTCCTTGCCATAGCTGACGGTGCTGATGCGGGCCGGATCCACACCAAGGGCTGCCAGCGCATTCTTGGCGGCATTCGCACGGCGCGCACCAAGTGCGATATTGTAATCACGGGTGCCGCGTTCGTCGGCATGGCCTTCAACCGTGACGCGGACGGCGGGGTAACGCTGCAGCCATTGGGCTTGGCTGGCCAAAGTTGCCTGATCTTGCGCGTCGACATCATATTTATCGGTGTCGAAGAAAATACGGTCGGCAGCAATGCTGGCCAAGAAGTCCGCCTGCGAGCCAGCAGCCGGGCCAGTTTCAACAGGACCCGTATTGCCCTGCGCGCCAACAGGCGGCGGTGGCAAGTCTTGCGGCTTTTCCTTTTTGGCGCACCCGGCAAGGGCAATAAGGCTGGTCGCCATGAACAGCATCGTGATCTTCTTGGTCATCGATAACTCCTTGTTTTCGGGATTTCTCCCGGATGGGGCATAAATCGCAGGTTCCGCGATAAGGTCAAGTCTGGATGCCCGGCCTCAGGGCAAAAGCGGGCCCCAAGCCGGGTCTGATCCATCCACGGGCGTCGCAATGCGGCGTTCCTTGGCGCCTGTCACATCAACTTGCATCACGCTGGTTTTGCCAGTCCCTTGTTCCGTCCGGAAAAACTGGATCACTCGGCCATTGGGCGACCAGGTTGGGGCTTCATCCTGCCAGGCATTGGTCAAAAGCTTTTCGCCGCCGCCATTGGGGTTCATCACACCAATCCGGAAGGCACCGCCCGTGATCTTGGTAAAGGCAATGAGGTTGCCGCGCGGGCTCCATTCGGGCGTCGCATAGGACCCACTGCCAAAGCTGATCCGCTGCTGGTCGCTGCCGTCTGCATTCATGACGTAAATTTGCTGCTTGCCCGATCGGTCGCTTTCAAAGGCAATTTTGGTGCCGTCGGGGGAAAAGCTGCCCCCAGTTTCAATCGCAGGGGAGTTGGTGAGCCGGGTCGGTACGCCGCCTGCTGCGGGCACGCTATAAATATCCGTATTGCCGCCAATGCTCATCGAATAGAGGATTGTCTTGCCATTGGGCGACCAGCGCGGGCTAAAGGTCTGGTTGGGGCTTTCGGTCACCAGCCGCTGACGACCGCTTGGAATGTCATACACATAAATTCGGGCACGCCGTTCAATATACGACACATAGACAATGGATTGGTAATCAGGTGAGAAACGGGGTGTCAGCGCAATCGCC
>JAHEGQ010000023.1:11262-13198 GCA_024645025.1 Sphingomonadaceae bacterium | reverse complement strand
CCCACGCCCGGAAAAAGGGGGTCCAGTCGATCACCTCGCGCAGATCAGCAAGGCTCCAGTCTGGAAAGACGTGCAGGCCCGGCTGTTCAGGCGGGGGCGCCTTGTGGCTCATATCCGCAACAAAGGCATTGGCGCGTGCATCCGCAAGGCTCAGAAGGACGCTGGCCTCCTTGCCCGCCCGCACGTCGCGGATATGCTGATACTCATCCGCAACGCCCGCCACAAAGCCATCGCGCTGGGTGTCTGACAAAAGCTGCGATGCAACGCCAACCGCCCGGCTGGCGTCCAGCACATGGATAACAGGGCCGTCATAAGCCGGGTCGATCCGCAGCGCGGTATGCACCTTGGACGTCGTCGCCCCGCCAATCAGCAACGGAATGGTCATGCCCGCCCGCTGCATTTCCTCTGCCACGGTCACCATTTCATCCAGCGATGGGGTAATCAGGCCAGAAAGACCGATAATGTCGGCATCATGGTCTTTGGCGGCCTGAAGGATCGTGGTCCACGGCACCATCACGCCCAAATCAATAACCTCATAGCCATTGCACTGAAGCACAACGCCGACAATGTTCTTGCCAATATCGTGAACGTCGCCTTTCACGGTCGCCATGATGATCCGGCCCTTGGCCTTTTGCCCGGCTTCCTTTTCCGCTTCGATATACGGGATCAGGTGCGCCACGGCCTTCTTCATCACACGGGCGGACTTCACCACCTGCGGCAGGAACATCTTGCCCGATCCAAACAGATCGCCAACCACATTCATGCCCGCCATCAGCGGGCCTTCGATCACCTCAATCGGCCGCGCGGCTTGCAGGCGCGCCTCTTCGGTATCCTCAACAATATGGGCGTCAATGCCTTTGACGAGCGCGTGTTCCAGCCGCTTGACGACATCCCAGCCGCGCCATTCTTCAGCGGCCTTTTCCGCGGCCGCATCCGTGCCCTTGAAGCGTTCGGCCAGCGCGATCAGACGCTCTGTCGCATCTGCCCGGCGGTTAAGGACCACATCTTCACAGGCATCGCGCAATTCGGGATCGATCGTATCATAAACGTCCAACTGCCCCGCATTGACGATGCCCATGTCCATGCCCGCCGGGATGGCATGATATAAAAAGACGCTATGCATCGCCCGGCGGACGGGTTCATTCCCGCGAAAGCTGAAGGACAGGTTCGACAGCCCGCCCGAAATATGGACATGGGGGCAACGCGCCTTGATGTCCCGCGCCGCCTCAATGAAGTCGACGCCGTAATTATTATGCTCTTCAATCCCCGTTGCGACCGCAAAAATATTGGGATCGAAAATGATATCTTCTGGTGGGAAGCCGATGCCAGTCAGCAGCTTATAGGCCCGCTCGCAAATCTCGACCTTGCGATCCTTGGTATCGGCCTGCCCCTTTTCATCAAAGGCCATGACAACCACTGCCGCCCCATAAGCCAGGCATTTGCGGGCGTGCGCCAGAAACGCCGCCTCGCCTTCCTTCATGCTGATCGAATTGACGATAGGCTTGCCCGACACGCATTTCAGGCCCGCTTCGATCACCTCCCATTTGGAGCTGTCGATCATCACCGGCACGCGGGCGATATCGGGTTCAGCGGCGATCAGCTTTAAATAGGTCGTCATCGCCTCAACCGCGTCGAGCAACCCCTCATCCATGTTGACGTCAATCACCTGCGCGCCATTTTCCACCTGTTGGCGCGCAACCTCAACGGCCTTGGCGTAATCGCCCGCGAGGATCAGCTTCTTGAACGCGGCAGACCCGGTCACGTTGGTCCGCTCGCCGATGTTGATAAAACCTGCGGTGGTCATACGGCGGCGTTGAACGGTTCGAGGCCCGACAGGCGCAGCCGGTGATCCAGCTCCGGGATCGGCCGGGGTTTCACGTCGGCCACGGCCTGGGCGATGGCGCGGATATGCGGCGGCGTGGTGCCGCAGCAGCCG
>JAHEGQ010000023.1:5513-11252 GCA_024645025.1 Sphingomonadaceae bacterium | reverse complement strand
CGCGGTTGCTTGGCTTTGTGTCATTTTTTCGGAAACCTTAAGGGGGCGTTTTTGCTCAGGCGGCAAGGATCATGGGTTCAAGCCCGGCCAACCGTGTTACAACGGGCGGCGACGGCGGGGTACGCGGGGGCAAGTCTGCGACAACCCGGCCAATAGCCGCGATATGTGCGGGCGTTGAGCCGCAACAGCCGCCCAAGATGTTCACCTGCCCCGCCTGCGCCCATTCGCGGACAAAAGCGGCCGTTTCGTCGGGCAGTTCATCATATTGGCCCAATTCATTGGGCAGGCCCGCATTGGGATAAACCATGATGAGCGTGTCCGCGATGCCGGACAACAGCTTGACGTGTGGACGCAACTGCTCTGCACCAAAAGAGCAGTTAAGGCCAATCGTCACCGGTTTGGCGTGTTTGACGGCATACCAGAACGCCTCCACCGTATGGCCGGACAGGTTCCGGCCCGACAGGTCGGTCAGCGTCATGGAGATCATCAACGGCAGGTCGCGGCCCAGCGCGTCCTGCGCTTCCAGCACCGCCATGATGCCCGCTTTGGCATTGAGCGTATCAAACACCGTTTCAATAAGGATGAAGTCCACCCCACCCGCGACCAGCGCGTCCACCTGTTCGCAATACACGGCCTTCAGCGTATCAAAATCAATCTCCCGATAGCCCGGGTCATTGACGTCGGGGGAAAGCGACAGCGTCTTGTTGGTCGGGCCAATCGCGCCAGCAACAAAGCGGGGCCGCCCGTCTTTTGCGGCAAATTGGTCTGCGATCCGCCGCGCGATCTGCGCATTGGCAAGGTTCAGATCGCGCACCAGATGCTCCGCGCCATAATCGGCCTGACTGATCCGGGTCGAGCTGAAAGTGTTGGTGGAGATGATGTCGGACCCGGCCTCCAGATAGGCGGTTGCAATCTTTTCAACGACATCCGGACGGGTCAGCGCCAAAATGTCATTATTGCCCTTCTGGTCATGCGACAGGCCAAGGCCGCCTGCATAATCCGCTTCGGCCAGTCGGAAATTCTGGATTTGCGTGCCCCAGGCCCCATCCGTCAACAGGATGCGCTTTTGGGCTTCGGCCAGCAGCTGGTCACGGGCGGACATGGGCAGAGTCTCCTTGCGGCCGAAGGCCCAGCAAATGGCAGATGGCATAGCTGAGTTCGGCCCGGTTCAATGTGTAGAAATGGAAATGGCGCACGCCGCCTGCATAAAGCCGGCGGCACATTTCGGCTGAAACGGTCGCGGCAATCAGTTGGCGTGCCGCTGGGTGATCGTCCAACCCTTCAAACAGGCGGTCCATCCAGTCGGGGATCGTGGCCCCACAAGAAAGCGCGAATTTGCGGGCTTGAGCCACATTGGTCACAGGCAAGATGCCGGGCACGATCTCTGCCGAAATCCCAGCCGCGGCGGCGGCATCGCAAAAGCGGAAGAACACCTCAGGCGAAAAGAAAAATTGCGTGATGGCTCGGCTGGCGCCGGCGTCCAGCTTGCGCTTCAAATTGTCGAGATCGGCTGCCAAAGAGGGGGCATTGGGGTGGGTTTCGGGATAGGCCGCGACCGAAATCTCGAAGGGCGCAATCCTGCGAAGTCCGGCGACCAGCTCTGCCGCAGACGCATAGCCTTCTGGATGTGGGACAAAGGCTTGACCCAATTCGGGCGGATCACCGCGCAGCGCAACGATGTGCCGGACACCGGCTTCCCAATAGCTTTGGGCAACCTCGGCAATCTCTGCCTTGCTGGCGGCAACGCACGTCAAATGCGCAGCAGCCGGGATATCACTTTCCGCCGCGATCCGCGCAACCGTTGCGTGGGTGCGTTCCCGCGTCGAGCCACCGGCCCCATAAGTGACAGAGACAAAGCGCGGGGCCAGCGGCGCCAGCGCATCGAAGCTTTCCCAAAGCTGGGCTTCCATTCGATCCGTCTTGGGCGGGAAAAACTCAAAGGAGACCTGAGCGTCCCCTGCCAGATCGGCAAAAAGCGGCGCATCCAGCGCACGGCGTGCCTCGTTCAGGCTGGTCAACGAGACACTCATGATCCGACAACCCGCAGGCCAGCCGCTTCGTTGCGCGTGCCCAGCCACAGTTTCACCGTCAGTTCCCGGCCCGCCAGTTCGCGCACCGCCGACATCTTCAGGCCCGCGCTTTGATACCATTGGGCGATCTGGTCGTCCGAAAAGCCAAGCCGCGCATGCGCATCCTGTGCACGCAATTCTTCATGACCATGCGGCGCAAAATCGACAATCAAAAGGCGACCGCCGGGTTTGACGATCCGTGCCAATTCGGCAATCGCCGCTTCGGGGGCCGGCAGATAGTGCAGCACTTGGTGCAGGACGACAGTGTCACCCACCCCATCGTCGACCGGCAGCGCCATAATATCACCCTGCCGCAACTCCCAGCCATCCGCGCCTGAGGCTGTCAGCTTGCCGCGTGCCACGCGGAGCATTTCCGGGCTACGATCAATGCCTATGGCATGGGATGCCGCATCGCCGAACAGTTCCACCATCCGCCCGGTGCCCGTGCCAATATCAACAAAGGTACCCAGCGGGGCGTTACCCAACAGAAGGCGCATCGCAGCTTCGACTTCGCTTTCCGGCACGTGCAATGAGCGCAGGCTGTCCCAATGCTCTGCATGGGCCGCAAAATACCGCTCCGCCGCCGCTGCACGATCCGCCCGGACCGCAGCCAGACGGGCAGCATCGGCAATATGCCAATGGTCTGCGCCAAAAACGTCAACCCAGGCGTCAATCGCTGTGAAAAGCGGTTCCGTCATCGCCTTGGGCCCCGGGCAGATAAACACCCAGCTACCTTCCTTGCGGCGATCGGCCACACCGGCATCGCACAGGATTTTCACATGACGTGAGACACGCGGCTGGCTTTGCGCCAGCACCTGCGCCAGTTCCCCAACGGACAACTCCATTGTCCGCAGCAATTGGACGATGCGCAGCCGGGTCGGGTCGGCCAGCGCGCGAAAGATATCAAGCATCTGCGTCATGACATAAGGATATAAAGAACTCTTTATATCTGGTCAAGGGCGCACGACAATAAGGCGATTGCCAAGCCAAGAGGGACGCTGTAGCTCTTATCTATCGCGCTGGATCGCCCTTCATGACGGCCAGCAAACAACCATGCTTTCGAATGAATCAGAGGTTTCCATGAAAAAGTCGATCATCTTGCCCGCCATTGCCCTTATCGCCCTGGGCCTTGCCGGCTGCGGCCAAAGCGTTTCGGATCAGGCATCCAACGCAGAAGGCGAATTGAACGAAACCATGGCACCCGTTGAAAACGACGTGCTGGAAGCCAACTCGCCCGCGCCTGCTGAAATGGACGAAGGCGAGAAGACAAATCAGGCGGCATCTGATGCCGCCGATGCCGCCAAGCAAGCCGCAGCTGCAGCGGCAGAGGCAGCTGCCAATCACAATTGATTGGGCCTCCGCCATTTGCCAAATTTTAAAGGGCCGCCTCCCCGAATGGGCGGCCCTTTTTTCATGGGACGAAGAGAATGCCCATTGTCCACCCCCGCATCATGCAAGCCTTGGCCTTGTCCTGTGCCTTGAGCCTTACCAGCTGCGGAGGCGGAGAAACGCCGCAACCGGCAGGTTTGGCGCGCGATGAAGCTGACGCGCTGAATGATGCCGCGGAAATGCTGGACGCCGCCAATAATGGCCAAGCTCTGCCGCCGCAAAACAGCCCGCGCTGACACTATAAGAAAAAGGGCCGGAGGTTTCCCCCCGGCCCTTGTTTCGGATCGACTGGATCGACTTAGAAGTCCATGCCGCCCATGCCGCCCATGCCGCCCGGCATCGCGGGCATGGCAGCCTTGTCTTCGGGCAGTTCCGCGATCGTCGCTTCGGTCGTGATCAAGAGACCGGCCACCGAGGCGGCATCCTGCAACGCTGTGCGGACGACCTTGGTCGGATCAATCACGCCCGCCTTCACCAGATTTTCATAGGTGTCGGTTGCTGCGTTGAAGCCCTGAGTTTCGTCGTTTTCGCGCAGCAGGTTGCCCGCGACAACGGCGCCGTCATGGCCAGCATTGGCCGCGATTTGACGGATCGGGGATTCAATGGCCTTGCGGATGATGTCGATACCACGGGTCTGGTCATCATTCGCGCCCTTCAGGCCCGCAAGCGCCTTGGTGGCATAAAGCAGCGCGGTACCGCCACCGGGGACGATGCCTTCTTCAACTGCCGCGCGGGTGGCGTGCAGCGCGTCATCCACGCGATCCTTACGCTCCTTCACTTCGACTTCGGTCGCACCGCCCACCTTGATCACGGCAACGCCACCGGCCAGCTTGGCAAGACGTTCTTGCAGCTTTTCGCGGTCATAATCGCTGGTGGTGATGTCGATCTGCTGACGGATGGCTTCCGTGCGGGCCTTGATCGCGTCAGCGTCCCCGGCACCATCGACGATGGTCGTGTTGTCCTTGTCGATCGTGACGCGCTTGGCCTGGCCGAGCATGCCGAGCGTGACGGTTTCCAGCTTGATGCCCAGATCTTCAGAGATCATTTCGCCCTTGGTCAGGATCGCAATGTCTTCCAGCATCGCCTTGCGACGATCGCCAAAGCCCGGCGCCTTGACCGCAGCGACCTTCAGGCCACCGCGCAGCTTGTTGACCACGAGGGTCGCGAGCGCTTCGCCTTCAATGTCTTCTGCAATGATCAAAAGCGGACGGCCCGACTGAACGACAGCTTCCAAAATCGGGAGCATCGCCTGCAGGTTCGACAGCTTCTTTTCGTGGATCAGGATGTACGGGTCGTTCAGTTCGACCTGCATCTTTTCCGGGTTGGTGATGAAATAGGGCGAGAGATAGCCACGGTCGAACTGCATGCCTTCGACGACATCGAGTTCAAACTCGAGGCCCTTGGCTTCTTCAACCGTGATGACGCCTTCCTTGCCAACCTTTTCCATGGCTTCGGCGATCTTTTCGCCGACTTCCTTGTCGCCATTGGCGGAAATGATGCCGACCTGCGCAATTTCCGAAGAACCAGCAACCGGCTTCGAACGGCCCTTCAGATCTTCCACAACCTTGGTGACAGCGAGGTCGATACCGCGCTTCAGGTCCATCGGGTTCATGCCAGCAGCAACCGACTTCATGCCTTCGCGGACAATCGCCTGCGCCAGCACGGTCGCCGTCGTGGTGCCGTCACCCGCTGCGTCGTTCGCCTTTGAGGCGACTTCGCGCAGCATCTGGGCGCCCATATTTTCGAACTTGTCCTTCAGTTCGATTTCCTTGGCAACCGACACACCGTCCTTGGTGATGCGCGGGGCGCCAAAGCTCTTGTCGATCACAACATTGCGGCCCTTCGGGCCCAAGGTCACCTTCACCGCATCGGCGAGGATGTCGACGCCGCGCAGAATGCGTTCACGCGCGTCGCGGCCAAATTTTACTTCTTTTGCAGCCATGTGGATGCTCCTTTTTCTAAATCAGGTCGTATCGCTGTGGATCAGCCGATGATGCCGAGAATGTCGGATTCCTTCATGATCAGCAGGTCTTCGCCGTTCACCTTGACTTCGGTGCCCGACCATTTGCCGAACAGAACGCGGTCACCCGCCTTCACGTCGAGCGGCGTCACCTTGCCGTCTTCGGCCTTGGCGCCGTTGCCAACGGCAACGATTTCGCCTTCTTGCGGCTTTTCCTTGGCGGTGTCGGGGATGATGATGCCGCCAGCCGTCTTTTCATCGGCTTCAATGCGGCGAACGAGCACGCGGTCGTGCAGCGGACGAAATGCCATATGAGTTACC
>JAHEGQ010000023.1:4585-5414 GCA_024645025.1 Sphingomonadaceae bacterium | reverse complement strand
GATATGGGTAGCGCGGGTCAACCCGTCAAGGCGTGGTGCTGTGAATTTTTTGAAAAGCCCCTAGGCGCGCAAGGATGGAACCAACCCCAAGCCCACCCGATTGTGCCACCGCCAGACCATCATCACGCTGACGGCTGCCAATCCGCTGGCAAGGCCAATCCAGATGCCCACGCCCTCTAGCCCAAGCTGAAAGGCTAACACCGCCCCCACGCCAATGCCGATGCCCCAATAACCGATTAGCGCAAATAGCATCGGCACGCGGGTATCGTGCAAGCCACGCAGCATGGCGGCCCCCATGACCTGCGCGCCATCCACCACCTGAAAAACGGCAGCCACCGTCAAGAACTTTACTGCAAGGCCAATAACCTGCGCGCTGCCCGGTGCATCGACATTCACGAACAGGCGAACCAGCGGACCGGGCATTGTCCACATGGCTAAGGCTGTCATCGACATGAAGCCAACACCCAACACAAAGCCAGACCACCCTGCCCGCGTGATCAGGGCCGGATCACGCCGACCATGGCCAATCCCAACGCGCACCGTTGTCGCTTGGGCAAGGCCCAGCGGCACCATGAAGGTGAGCGACGCGATTTGAAGGGCGACCGCATGGGCCGCGACGGAGGCTGTGTTGATGAGCCCCATCAGGAAGATTGCTGCACTGAACACCGAGGCTTCGAACCCCATGGTCAGCCCGATGGGCAGGCCCAGCCGGACCAAGGCCCGAAAGCGCGGCCAATCGGCCCGCCAGAACCGCCCAAACAAGCGATACCGCCGAAAATCCCGATGCCAGACAAGGATCGCCGCCATGATCAGGAACATCAGTCCATTG
>JAHEGQ010000023.1:0-4575 GCA_024645025.1 Sphingomonadaceae bacterium | reverse complement strand
CAAGCCCCGCCCCGGCCAGCCCCAATTGGGGCAAGCCCAGCCGACCAAGGATCAAACCATAATTGAGGATGGCATTGGCGATCACGCCGAACAGGGTGACATAAAGCGTCCAGATGGTGTGGCCCTTGGCAGACAGGAAAGACCGCAACGTGACCATTCCCAAAAAGGGCAATATGCTCCATTTCAGCGTTCCGACCATTTGCGCGGCGCCAACCGCCAGATCGGGCTTCTGACCCAAATCGCGGAAAATGGGTTCGGCAAAGCTCAGCAGCACCCAAATCGGGACGCAAAAGCTGAAGGCCAACCAAAGTCCCTGCCGGAATGTCCGCCGGACATCGCGGACCGAATGGGCCTTGCGGCCAATCTCCGAGGCAATCATCGGTGCGGTCGCGACCATCAACCCCATACCGAATAGCGAAATCGCCATCACCAGATTGGCAGCCAGCGCCCCGGCGGCGAGCGCCTGCGATCCAAGGCGCCCCAGCAGAAAGACGTCGGTCGCATGGATCAACGCGCCGGACAGGTTGGACAGGATGAGCGGCCAGGCAAGCGCCAGCGTCGTGCGCATTTCACTGCGCCACAAGTTGGAAGGGGTGCCGGGTTGCTCAGCCATGGAACGGGGCTGTTAGCGGGTCGGGCGATGGCGCGAAAGGCCAGACGTGTCGGTGGGTCACACCAAGGTGCGTTCGATGAACCAATAGCTGGCAATCGTCCCGATGGCATAGGTCGCAATCAGAATGGCCGGACGCAGGGCGCGGGGTGACAGTCGCATGACCCCGGCCAGCACCGCTAAAGTGGCAAGGACGATCATCACCTGCCCCGCTTCAACCCCCAGATTGAAGGTCAGCAGCGCCATTGGCACCTCCCCTTCTGGCAGCCCAATTTCTTTCAACGCACCGGCAAAGCCAAAGCCGTGCAGCAAGCCAAACAGGAAGGCCACTACCCAGGGCACGCGCTGCGACAGGCGTGGGGCCTCAGGCTGCGCTTTCACGATCTCCACCGCAAGAAACATGATCGACAGCGCAATCACGCTTTCCACGGGCCGCTGGGGCAAGCCCAAAAATCCTAAGGTCGTCCCGATCAGCGTCAACGAATGGGCAATGGTAAAGGCGGTCACGGCCTTCAGGATCGTCATCCCCCGCCGCAACAACAACACCAGCGCAACCACAAAGAACAAATGGTCAAAGCCGAACAGGATATGTTCAACCCCGATGCCCAAATAGGTGTGCGCTACATCCCAGCGGCTCGCCCGGGCGGTGACCCGATAGCTATTCTGTTCTGGGGTCAGCCGAGCCGTTTGCACGGGCGCCCCAAGCGGGGCGACACGCAGCAACGCGTCCGAAATCGTCCGGTCCAGCCCGTTGAGGCGAATATCCTGCCCAGCCAATGGCGCGTTGCAGCGTAACGTCCAAACGATCCGCAACGCCGTTTCATCCAGATCGCGCGACGGATTTCCAGCGCGGCAGCCATTGGGGATGGCGGGCATGGCACGGCTGGCAAGGCCAGACCGCAGCGGCCCCTTCCATGTCATGCGCCATTCCAGCGGGCGGACTTCCGTCAGATCGAGATAGCCCGGCCGCAATTCATCCGCGCGCGCTGCACCAGCTGCCAAGATCAGCAGCATGAAGGCCCAAAACCTGCGCATCAGGGCTTGCTGATCCGCAGACGATAGCCATCGAGCAGCGCCTGATAGGCCCGCGCCTGCCGATCCTCCAGCGTGGCTTCTCGCCAGTCATTTTCCACCTTCTGGCGCACATTGGCCAGTCGCGCAGGCCGACCCGGCACCTGCTGGGTCACACGGACCAGATGAACCCCAAAGCCCGACAACACCGGGCCCGACCATTGACCGATGGGCAATTTGGGCAGCGCCTTGGCAAAAGCGTCGCCAAAATCATTGGCAATCGCTTCCAGCGGCGCATCGCGTGCTGCGTTGGGCAAGGAAATGGGCATGGCCAGCTTGGCAGGGCTCGCCCCAGCCCGCACCTGCGCCAAAGCGCGGGCCGCATGGTCACGCGCACCCGCTTCATTAGCCGGACCCAGATACACCTGTTCAAAGCCATAGCGCGAGCCTTCGGCATAGCGCGCTTTGTGTTCATCCAACCAAGCTTGCAGCTCTGCATCCGACGGAACCGCGTTTTCCACTTCAGAGGCGGCAAGAAACTCCATCTTGTTCCGCAATCGGCGCCGGATCACCGGATCGTCCTGATCCAGCCCCAGCCGCAACGCCTCGCGATAATAAATTTCTTCCTTCACATAATCGCGGATCAACTGATCGATCTCAGCCGGGTTGGGGCTGCGCTGCCATGTTTGCTCAAATTGGCTCGCCAAAAGGCCGACGCGTTCGGCATCGATGGTGATTGTCCGATCTGCCGGATCGACCGCCGACCCGCGCCAACTGGCCACAGCAAAGACCAGCAGGCCCGCGACCAGAAAATGCACAAGCGGTTCGCGCGTTAGTGGTCTGAGCCGCTCTGGAAAAATCTTCATGGACCGTCTTTTATCGCAGGGACGACCCAAAGCCAGCCTTATCGACACAGAAAGCGCAACACGGCACAAAGGCTGCGCGAAACACGATGACGATGTCAGAAGATGGTGACCCCTACGGGAATCGAACCCGTGTTTCAGCCGTGAAAGGGCCGCGTCCTAACCGCTAGACGAAGGGGCCATCGAAGATGGAGCCGCGCCATTAGGGATTCGCGGCGCGGGCGTCAACACCTCAATCGCACCAAGTCGCATCATCGATGTGTAGTTCGGCCGTTGCCCGGCCGGACCAATCATCCAATCGCGCGCGTCCAGCCACCCAAAGCCGCCGATCCCGCCCGGCATGAAGAAGCGATTGGCCCAATTCACTCTCTGCCTGTCGAAAGGCAACGGCCTTGATCGACCGCCCATCGTCCCCGGCCAGAATAGCGCGCACATGGTCTTTGCCCACAATATCAGCCTTCACGATGCGCATAGGCCCGGCTGCAATCCGCGGGGCTGGCCAACCCATGCCATAGGGGCCAGCCGCATCCAGCGCCTCCACCAGCTGCGGCGTAATCCCGCCGGGGGCCACAATCGCATCAATCAGCAAGGCGCGGCCTTCACTGGCGCGCGCCACGTCTTCTGCCAGCCGCTCTTCCAAAAAATCGCCCAGCGCCTCAATCTTGTCTGCAGCGACCGTCAGACCGGCCGCCATTGCATGGCCCCCGCCCGCGATCAGCAACCCCATATCCTTGGCTGCCAGAATAGCTGCGCCCAAATCCACCCCCGCGATCGACCGGCCCGAGCCTTTGCCAAGACCTGCCTCATCCACAGCGATCACAATCGCCGGACGCGCCATTTTTTCCTTCAGTCGGCCTGCAACAATACCGATCACGCCCGGGTGCCAGCCCTCCCCCGCCACAAGCGCGACCGCGCGATTGCCCTGCCGCTGTGCCAAGGTCGCTGCGTCTTCCTGCACGGCAGCTTCAATCGCGCGACGTTCGGTGTTGAGGCGATCCAGCTCTTCGGCAATTTCTTGGGCTTCCTCGGCATCGGTGGTGGTCAGCAGCCGCACGCCCAAATCGGATTTGCCAACGCGCCCGCCGGCATTGATCCGCGGCCCCAACGCAAAGCCCAAGTCCGAGCAGCTGGGCGCACGGGTCAACCGCGCGGCCTTTGCCAGCGCCGACAACCCGATATTACGCTGCCCGGCCATCACCTTCAGCCCCTGCGCCACAAAGGCCCGGTTCAACCCCTTAAGCTGCGCGACGTCTGCCACCGTCCCCAAGGCGACAAGGTCCAGCAGGTCCAGCAGCTTGGGTTCGGGCCGATCGGCAAAAAAGCCGCGCTGGCGCAAGGTCCGCAAAAGCGCCGCCCCCAAAAGCCAAGCAACGCCGACGGCCGCCAGATGGCCGTGCGCGGCCCCTTCGCCTTCATCCAGCCGATTGGGGTTCACAAGCGCCAGCGCCGCCGGCAGTTCGGTTGCGCATTTGTGGTGATCTACAACAATCACCTCCAGCCCAGCATCGCGCGCCATGTCCAGCGCCTCAAATGCCTGTGCGCCGCAATCCACCGTCACAACCAGCGTCGCGCCTTCTTGGCGCAACCGCACCAACGCGTCGCCGGACGGACCATAGCCTTCCAATAGGCGGTCGGGGATATAGCTTTGGGCAGCAAGACCAAGGTCGCGCAGCAAGCGGACCAGCAACGCGGCAGACGTCGCGCCGTCCACATCATAATCGCCAAAAATGGTGACGGCTTCCTGCGTCATTACCGCATCCGCAAGTCGCTCGGCCGCACGATCCATATCCTGAAAGATCGATGGGTCCGGCATGAAGGCGCGGATGCTGGGGCTGCGATAAGCCTCAATCTCATCAAAGGGACAGCCCCGGGCAAGCAGCAATTGGGTGACAAGATCGTCTACCTCGCCGCCCGTCCCCCGCCAGTGCCAAGACTGGCCGGTGATCGACCGTTCAAAGGCGCGCGGCAGGCTCATGCGTGCGACCTCATGGTCTGGGCGGCGGCTGACCGCCACCGGTCGGCGGCGAGTTCGCTGGCGCTGGTGTTGGTGCCGCAGGATTGGCTTGGCCGGGTTGGACGGTAACGCCCCTG
>JAHEGQ010000308.1 GCA_024645025.1 Sphingomonadaceae bacterium | reverse complement strand
AATTGTTCCAGTGCATTCTGCATGGCCAGCGCGTTCATCACAGTCGCCAGCATGCCCATATAATCAGCCTGGGCCCGGTCCATACCCTTGGCGGCCCCAGCCATGCCCCGGAAAATATTTCCACCGCCAATGACAAGGCAAAGCTCAAACCCCGCATCGCGGGCGGCTTTGACTTCAAGCGCCATGCGCTGAACCGTTTCGGGGTGGATGCCAAAGGGCTGATCGCCCATCAAGACTTCGCCAGAAAGCTTCAGGAGGATGCGTTTGAAGCCGGGGCGCGACATGGTCGAAAAGTCTCTTTCAACAGGCAAAAAACAAAAGCGAGGCGCGCACCCTAGTGCGGGTGCGCGCCCTTGCCAAGCGCAGGATTAGAGGCCTGCAGCCGCCGCGACTTCCGCTGCGAAATCGCTTTCGGCCTTTTCGATGCCTTCGCCGAGCTGGAAGCGGACATAGTCCTTCAGCACGATCGGCGCACCAGCGTCCTTGCCAGCGGCAGCCACAACATCGGAAATCTTGGTCTTACCGTCCATCACGAACAGCTGGTTCAGCAAGGCATTTTCCTTGACGAACTTGGCCACAGCGCCATCGACCATCTTGGCAATAACATCAGCAGGCTTGCCGCTTTCAGCCGCCTTTTCCGAAGCGATCTTGCGCTCCCGCTCAATCATGTCCGCCGGAATGCCAGCTTCGTTGAGCGCCAGCGGAAAAGCAGCCGCGACGTGCATGGCCAATTGCTTGCCCAGCGCGTCCAGCTTGTCAGCTGGAGCTTCAGATTCAAGCGCGACCAGCACGCCAATCTTGCCCATGCCGGGGACGACCTGATTATGGACATAGGCCACAACCGCGCCCTTATCGACCGACAGACGGCGCGCGCGGCGCAACGTCTGGTTTTCGCCGATGGTCGCGATATTGTTGGTCAACGCCTCGCCAACCGTGCCGCCCGACGGATAGGCTTCGTTCGCCAGCGCGGCGACATCGTCGCCCTTGGCGAGCGAAATCTGCGTCACATTGCGGACAAAATCCTGGAACTGTTCGTTCTTGGCGACGAAATCGGTTTCCGAATTGACTTCAACCGCAGCGCCCGTCGTGCCGTTTACGGCCACGCCGACCAGACCTTCAGCGGCGGTGCGGCTCGACTTTTTGGACGCCGTCGCAAGACCCTTGGAACGCAGCCAGTCAACGGCGGCTTCCATATCGCCATTGGTTTCGGCCAACGCCTTTTTGCAATCCATCATGCCTGCACCGGACTTTTCGCGCAGGTCCTTGACCATCGAAGCAGTAACTTCTGCCATGTTCTTGTCCTTTCGGTTCTAAATGCCGTCACCCCCGCCGAAGCGGGGGCTCATGGGTCACGCCCTAGGGCGTGCTATGACATCCCGGTGACCCGGGAATGACGGATAAATTGATCAGGCGTCGGCGAGAACGGCTTCAGCCGGCGGCTCGTCCATCGCGCCAAGATCGGCCCCGCGCGCAGCAGCACCCTGCTGACCACCACGGGTCGCAGCTGTCGCCACGGCTTCACAATACAAACGGATCGCGCGGCTGGCATCGTCATTGCCCGGAACCGGGAACGAAATGCCATCCGGCGAGACGTTGGAATCGAGAATGGCCACAACCGGAATACCAAGGACATTGGCTTCCTTGATCGCCAGCTCTTCCTTGTTGGCGTCGATCACGAACATCACGTCCGGAATGCCGCCCATGTCGCGGATGCCGCCCAGCGAAAGTTCCAGCTTATCGCGTTCCCGCGTCATCTGAAGGACTTCCTTCTTGGTGAAGCCCGACGTGTCGCCGTTCAGCGTTTCTTCCATCGACTTCAGGCGCTTGATCGAACCCGAAATGGTCTTCCAGTTGGTGAGCATGCCGCCCAGCCAGCGATGGTTGACGAAATGCTGACCCGAAGCGCGCGCTGCGTCCGCAATCGGACCCTGTGCCTGACGCTTGGTACCAACGAACAGAACCTTGCCGCCACGCGCTGCCGTCTGCGACACAAAGTCGAGAGCGCGCGCAAAAAGCGGGACGGACTGCGAAAGATCAAGAATGTGAACGCCGTTGCGATCACCAAAGATGTAAGGCTTCATCTTCGGGTTCCAGCGGTGCGTCTGGTGGCCAAAATGCGCGCCAGCTTCAAGCAACTGGTGCATCGTGACAGTCGGTGCTGCCATGGGATAGTCTCCTTCCGGTTGGTCCACTGAGAGGCGAGAACGAAGCAACGCTTCGCACCGGTTTATGTGCCTCCCATGCGGGATTGAGGCGCGCCCCTTAACGCGCACAGAGCATTATGGCAAGCCCAGCGCCTTGTGCGTTTGAAGCGAAAGCCGCCATTTCGGATGCGCCATGACAAATTGGATCGCTTCGGCCAGATTGTGGTCGCGCCTTGCGTTATCCATGGGCTGGATCAGAAAATGATCAAAGCGCCAATCCTGCATTGCCTGCCAATCGCTGCCCGTCTGCGGCCAAACCAGCTTCAGTTCATTGCCTGACCGCTGAACAACCTCGCTGCCGACTTTGGGGCTGATACACAGCCAGTCAATGCCGGGCGTGGCGGGCAAGGTGCCATTGCTTTCCACCCCAATTTCAAAGCCCTGATCATGAAGCGAGTCGATCAGCGCCACATCCAGCTGCAACATGGGCTCGCCGCCCGTTATCACGACATAGGGCACGCCTCCGTCGGCAGAGGCCCAAATTTCAGCCACT
>JAHEGQ010000306.1 GCA_024645025.1 Sphingomonadaceae bacterium | reverse complement strand
GCCTCAAGCACGGCGATTTCGGGGTTGCGCGTCCAAAGCGAATATTCGGTTTGCATCGCAGCAATCGGGTGCACAGCAGGCGACTTGCGCAGCGTGTCTGCTGACATTTCGGACAAACCGATGCTGCCGATTTTTCCTTCCTTTACAAGTTCGGCAAGCGCACCAACCGAATCCTCAATTGGCGTCTCAAAATCACGCCGGTGGAGGTAATAGAGATCGATATGATCGGTCTGGAGAAGCTTCAGGCTCTCCTCACAGGCTTTGCGGATCGTTTCCGGCCGACAATCAATCCGGCGCTTATCGCCATCAACGATGATCCCGGTTTTGGAGGCGAGGAAAAATTTGTCGCGATTGGCCTTCAGCGTTTTGCCGATCAGCGTTTCGTTATGACCCAGGCCATAAATACGCGCGGTATCGAGATGATCATAACCCAGGTCCAACGCGCGATGGAGCAGCTTCGCGCCATCCTCGTCCGACGGCGGCACGCCATAGGCCCAACTCAAAGACATGCAACCCAAACCAACAGGGTTGGTAAACCGGCCATTGATCGGGCGTTTAGAAATCGTCATCAGGCGTCCTTTGGCAAAGCTTTGGCGGCGTTGAGCAGCGCCAGATGCGCCGCCGATAGCGTGAGCGCAGCGCCCGCTGCAAGGTCTGCCACCTGCTCTGGCCGCGAGGCGCTGGCTATCGGGGCCGCGATCCCCGGCTGGGCATTGATCCAGGCCAGCGCAATATGGGCAAGGCTCGCCCCGGTGTCTGCCGCGACTTTGTCCATCGCCGCTAGAATGGGCAGGCCAACCTCCAGATATTCCTTCACCCGATAGCCGCGCGAACTGCCCGCCAGATCTGCTGCCGTCCGGTATTTACCGGTCAAGAAACCGGAGCACAGGCCAAAATAGGGGAAAGAGGCCACCCCTTGGCGGACGCACAGTGCTTGCACCGGGCCTTCGAACTGATCGCGCGCAACAAGATTATATTCGTTCTGAATGGCGGCAAAGCCGACCTGTCCCGCAGCCGCAGCGATACGTCGGGCCTCTTCCAACCGTCCGGCTGAATAATTGGACGCACCGACCGCACGAACCTTCCCAGCGCGCACCAGCGCGTCAAATCCCGATACAACCTCTTCCAACGGTGTTTCCGCCTCATCCCGATGCGCATAATAGAGATCGATATAATCGGTCTTAAGGCGCTTTAGGGAGCCGTCCAGCGCCGCGGCGACCTTGGCCGGGTTCAGATCGCCGGGCTTGCCGTACATCCCGGTCTTGGTCGCGATGTGCATCTCCGCGCGGTTGCCACGCGCCTTCATCCACGCCCCCAGCACCGTTTCCGATTCCCCACCTTGATGGCCGGGGATCCAATCGGAATAGCCCTCTGCCGTGTCGATCATCCGTCCGCCTGCTGCGTAAAAGGCATCGAGCACGGCAAAGCTTGTCTCTTGATCCGCCGTCCAGCCGAAGACGTTGCCGCCGAGGACGAGCCTGAGGCCGACGGGTTCAATCAAGCGCGGAGTATCAGACATCAGCCATCCTCTTCCTAATTATGCACGCCCATACCAAACCGTCATTGCGAGCGAAGCGTGGCAATCCAGAAATGCCCGGACCAGTCTGGATTGCCACGGCGCTTCGCGCCTCGCAATGACGAAGCCGTTTGGTTCAGAACTGCTGTTCCAGATCGTGCAACACCTTATAGCACGCCAGCACCTGCGCCACAGAGCTATTGGGTTCCCGACCTTCACGGATAGCGGCGATGAATTCCCGGTCCTGCAACTCGATCCCGTTCATCGACACATCGACCTTGGAAACATCGATCGGTTCTTCCTTGCCGGTCACCAAATCGTCATAGCGCGCAATATAGGTGCCCGTGTCGCCGATATAACGGAAGAAGGTGCCCAGCGGCCCATCATTGTTGAACGACAGGGAGAGCGTGCAGATCGCACCGGACGCCGCCTTGAGCTGGATCGACATATCCATCGCAATGCCCAAATCCGGGTGATGCGGGCCTTCAATGGCATTCGCCTTCACAATCGGCCCGGCCTGATAAGCAAACAGGTCCACCGTATGCGCCGCATGATGCCACAACAGATGGTCCGTCCAAGACCGCGGCTCGCCCTTGGCATTCATATTCTTGCGACGGAAGAAATAGGTTTGCACATCCATCTGCTGGATATTGAACTCCCCCGCCTTGATCTTGTTATGCACCCATTGGTGCGACGGGTTGAAGCGGCGGGTATGGCCGACCATGCAGACAAGGCCCGTTTCCTGCTGCTTTTTCAACACGGCTTCCGAATCCGCCCAGCTATCCGCCAGCGGAATTTCCACCTGCACATGCTTGCCAGCATTCATACAGGCAATCGCTTGTGCCGCGTGCATCTGCGTTGGCGTGCAAAGGATGACGGCGTCCACATCATCGCGGGCCAGCGCGTCTTCCAGCTCCGTGGAGAAGTGCTTGGCGCCATATTTTTTGGCGACCTCTTCCGCCTGCTCCAGACGGCGGCTGATGATCGACGTGATCTCCACGCCATCGATATTCTTCAGGCCATCGAGGTGTTTTTCCCCAAAGGCCCCGGCTCCAGCGAGGGCAATTCTCATCTCTATTTCCTTTTCTCGTCATCCCCGCGAAAGCGGGGATCCATAAACACGCTGCTTTCCAACCCAGCAGCGAAGCTGACCTTGGATTCCCGCCTACGCGGGAATGACGCTCTA
>JAHEGQ010000302.1:1550-2704 GCA_024645025.1 Sphingomonadaceae bacterium | reverse complement strand
TGGCCTATTGCCGCAGCCTTGCTGCCGACCTGCGTGGCCAATCCGCCTTTGGCGAGCCGCTGCGCGTTCTGCTGGATACCAAGGCAACCAAAGCCTCCAACAAGCGCTGGGCATGGGTGAAGAAGGGGGCCCCCATCCTGATTGAAGTGGGGCCGCGCGATGTGGCCGGCGGCAATGTCGCCATGCTGCGCCGCGACCGGCTGTACAAGGAAGATGGCAAGCTTGACACCGCGTTCATTCCCAAGGGAGATTTTGTGGCCTCGGCGGCGCAAATTCTGGCAGATATCGAAGCCAATTTGTTTGCCGAAGCCAAGGCGCGATTGGATGCGAATATCGCGCGCGACGCGACCGATCTTGCCGCGCATTTCGCGACGGAAGACACGTTTGTCGGCTGGGTAGAAGTGCAATGGGCGCGCCCGACGGGCCCGGCGCTCGACAAGATTGTTGAACAGCTCAAGGCGCTGAAACTGACGATGCGGAACGCCCCGCGCGATGCGGCCGCCGCTGATGGGGTGTGTTTCTTCACGGGTGAAAAGGCGGTGGAACGCATCCTGATTGGGCGCACCTATTAACGGCCAAGCCAAGGACAAGGGCAGATGCACAAGATCCTGATTGGATTGGCGGGCATCGCCCTGATCTTGGGCTTGGCGCTTGCCCTTTCTGCCAATCGCCGCGCGATAAGGCTGCGCGTGGTCGGTGCGGCCTTTGCCCTTCAGGCTGGCATCGCGGTGCTGGTGCTCAAAGTGCCTTTGGGCAAGGCCGCCATTGAATTGCTGGCCGCAGGCGTCAGCCATTTGCTGGGTTATGCCCATGCGGGCGTTGACTTCCTGTTTGGCAATTTGGCCAAGCCTGAATTGGGTGGGTTCAGTTTTGCCATTTCGGCGCTGCCGGTCATCATCTTTTTCGCCAGCCTTGTCTCGATCCTCTATTATCTGCGGGTGATGCCGTTCCTGATCCGTTGGGTTGGGGGCGGCATTCGCCGGGTGACAGGGATAAGCCGGGTGGAATCGCTGGCCGCCGCTGCCAATATTTTTGTTGGGCAAAGCGAGGCGCCGCTGGTCATCCGGCCCTACCTCGCCGCGATGACGCCGGCCCAGATTTTCACGATCATGGCCGTTGGCATGGCGGGTGTGGCGGGCACAATCTTGGCGGCC
>JAHEGQ010000302.1:0-1540 GCA_024645025.1 Sphingomonadaceae bacterium | reverse complement strand
CTATGCGGCAATGCTGGGAGACGCGGCGCTGCCCTATTTGCTGGCAGCAAGCTTCATGTCGGCCCCCGGCGGCATCCTGATGGCCAAGCTGATCATGCCCGATGATCCTGCAGATCAGGGGCGGGAGCCTCCGGTTTTGGGGGACATTCTGTTCGGGTCAGAACGCCCCGCCAATATCCTGATGGCCGCGGCCGATGGCGCGCAGACGGGCGTTCGGCTGGCTGTTGCGGTGGGCGCAATGGTGCTGGCCTTTGTGGCGCTGGTGGCGCTTGCCAACGGCTTGCTTGGCGGCGTGGGTGATTGGTTGGGGGTGTCGGGCCTCAGCTTTCAAAAGCTGCTGGGCTGGGTTTTTGCCCCCGTCATGGCGATGCTGAACATCCCTTGGGCAGAGGCGCAGGCGGCGGGCGGCTTGTTCGGCACCAAGCTGGTTCTCAACGAATTTGTGGCCTTTACCCAATTGGGGGCGATGCAAGCCCAATTGTCCGCGTCGACCATTGCCATCGTCACTTTTGCGCTGTGTGGCTTTGCCAATTTCAGTTCCATTGCCATTCAATTGGCGGTGACGGGCGGGCTGGCGCCGGATCAGCGGGGCGTGATTGCGCGATTGGGGATGAAAGCGCTTGTGGCGGGCAGCCTTGCCAATTTGATGAGCGCGGCACTCGCCGGGCTGCTCCTTAGTCTTTAGGCGCAGGTTAGGTCGACAGGATCCAGCCGGATTGGCCTTCCAGCCCCAAGGCGGTCAAATGGCCGGACCGATAGGCCCCGGTGTCGATGCCAATCCGGTTGGGGCGGATGTCCGGCACCGCTGTAATGCTATGCCCATGGACGACCATCGCGCCAAAATCTTCGGTCGAGGATGTGAACTCGGTGCAGATCCAACGCATATCAATGGGGTCCTGCCCGTCGATGGGGAAGCCGGGTCGGATGCCGGCATGGACAAACAGAAGATTGCCCAACTGCCAATGGCTGCGGAAATTTCGGATAAAGTCGATATGCGTCTGCGGCACACGGTCGTGCAGCGCTGCGATCACCTCTGCGGCGGGACGGGCGGCCATCTCCGTGCCATCCAGCGCCCAGCCATAGCTTTGCAGCAGGGCGTCTCCGCCATAGCGCAAAAAGGCGGGGATCACATCTTCCATCCCGTCCCAGGCATGGATCAGGCTTTCTTCATGATTTCCTATCAGGAAAATGCAATTTTCGCAGGTGGCCAGTGCCAATGTCCGGTCGATCACCGCACGCGATTGCGGGCCGCGGTCGATCAGATCGCCCAAAAAGACCAGGGTTCGGCGGTCCGTTGGGCGGCGGGCGGCGTTATCGGTTTCGATCCGCTGCAACAGATCATCCAGAAGGTCGCATCGCCCGTGCACATCGCCAATGGCATAAACGCGTTCGCCCGCGGGCAGGGCATAGCGGCCCAAAGGCACATCGGTGTCGAAAGTCAAAGGGGAAGGGCGGGGGAAGAGGCGACGCAAAACCATAGGCGAACACGCTAGTCGTCGCGCGCCTGAAACGCCAGATGTCAGGCGGGCTCGCGGGCCAG
>JAHEGQ010000299.1 GCA_024645025.1 Sphingomonadaceae bacterium | reverse complement strand
TTGTGGGCGATGCCAAGGGTGTCGGCGGCAACCACCAAGGATCGGCCATCGGCCAGCGCGACGGCAAGCCTTGCCTCCATCCGGGTTAATTGAAACAGGTCGCGGATCGCATCTGGATCCAATTGCTGGGCCTCGCCCGGCACGCGCAGGAATAAAGCGAGCGCCGCGCCCCCGCGCATCATGGCGGGCAGGGTTAGGGCGCGGGCGACAACCGCCAGATCGCCGCCCCGTTGCCTCTCTATCTTGAACCGGGCACCGGCGCTGGCCTGATGGGGATCGGCCAGAAGCGTTTCCAAAAGGGTCTGCACGGTCGTCTCTGCAAGGCGCAGGGCATCGCCGATGCGGCTCAGGCCGTCGCCGGCGGACAGCAGTTGTTCGGCCACGGCATTGGCCCGAACGATCCTGCCATGCTGATCCAGCAGGATCGTGCCCATGCCCAGCTGTTCCACCGCGCTGCGATATACGCCATGTTCAGCCCCGGCCAGTTGCAGCCGTTCAAACAGGGCAACGGCATGACGCAAATGGGTAACGATGGACTGAAAGCGGTTGCGCTCCATCGCACCAAAATCCGCGCGCGCGGCATCGCGCGTGACGCGGCAACGGGCCTCAAAGCCAGAGGCAAAGCGTAAATCGATGCCCAATACCTGATCGCCCCCGGCCTCGGTCAGAAAGTCCCGATAGGCGGCGATGTTTGGATCCCGGCTATCGCGGACAAACTCTGCAAAAGATGTCACAACCCCTTCGGGCAGGCCCTGAAAGGGGTCGGTCGCAAAAAAGCTGGCCAGATAATCTTCGCTGATCTTGGGGTCTGCCCCCGGCGTCAGGATTGTGTCCGGCGCGCTTAGGCCCGGGGCGGTCAGGATCAGCGTGGCGTGGCTGGCTTCAAGCCATTGCGCCAGTGCCTGCAAAAAGCCTTCCCAAGGCTGGGGTTCCAACAACCCCCCATAAAGTGCTGCCAGCAGATCAGAAAAAAAGGAGTCAACCGTTTCGGTCATGGGCGAGGAATAGCGCAGGATGCCGCGTTGCGCCATGATATGCCTTTAGCCCTTCAGCCCAAACACCTCAAAGCTGCCGAGATGGCCATTGTTCCGCTTTGTGCGATGCGCCAGCCGCCATTGGCCGTCGATCCGCTGCCAGCGGTCATGATAATCGCCTAGGGTCACAAAGCTGAGCGCGCGTTTGTCACCCGCGCCCAGATGCAGATCGCTAACATAGCAGCGGCTTTCCGCATGATCCCCCGCCACATCGATCAGCACATTCCCTAACAGGTGCTGGGTCGGCCCACAGCCGTCCAAATAATGGCGGATGCAGCCAATGATTGCGTCGGGGCCACTCAATGGGCCAGTGCCCAATTCGGCGGTTGCCGCATCGCTGAGGATCGCCTTTGCCGCAGTCCAGTCGCGCGCGTCCATCGCCCGGGCAAAGCTGGACAGGGCGCGACCGATCGCGCGTTCATCCATCAAAAGGGCGATGGGGTCGGTCACGCCGTGATGGCGGCGCACGCCTCATAGGCCCCGCGCATCGCCCCTTCGATATAGCCAACACCATTGGCGTCGCCAATGATGTGGACCTTGTGGCCAGCGGCGCGCAGCGCTTCACCCAATGACATATCGCCTTCGGCGCCCTTGGCGACGATGACATGGTCCGCCGGCACGCGCTGGGCGGCACCATCGCTATCGCAGAAGGTGACAGCGTCGGCTTCCACCCGAATGTCCTTGGCAGCCATCTGCATCGCGACGCCATGTTCGCTCAGTTCTGCCAAAATCCGCATTCGGCGGACAAGGGTCAGGCCTTTCCCAAAACGCGGAACGTCATCGATAATGGTCACATGGCGGCCACGTTCATGCAAAAATTCCGCCAACTCAATCCCAACCAGTTCCCCGCCGATGATGACGATATTCTTTCCCAGCGGCATCCACGCATGGGTGGCCTTGCGGACCAGATCCAAATTGGCGGTCGCACCGGTCATCGCGCCGATGCGCGTCGCAAGCCGGGTCATAACGCCCGTTTTGCGTTTCAGTTCTTCGGATGCTTCGCCCAGCATTAGCTTGCGCATATCATCGCCGGAATAGACATGGGGCAGGTCGCTGCCCGGCAAGTCTGGCATCCCGCGCACAGCGCCGGTTGCGACAATAATCTCATCGGGTTTCAGGCTGCCGACCAAAGCGGGGGTAGCCTCGGTATTCAGGCGCACATCCACCCCGGCTTCTTCCACGCCACGCCGCAGCCAGCGCAGCAGCCGTTCATTGGGTTCATAGGCAAGGGCCGCAAATTGCAATGTGCCGCCCAAGCGATCCCCTTTTTCAACCAGTGTAACGTGGTGACCAAGTTCCTTCAGCCGCCGTGCCGATTCCAGACCGCCGGGGCCGCCGCCAATCACCAGAATGCGTTTGGGCGCGGCACGCGGCGTGGGCCGCTGATATTCGAACGACAATTCAGAATTGACAGCACAACGGGTGTGCGTGCCGCCATAAATGGCGCTGACACAGGTGTAGCAATAGATGCAGGGGCGCACCTTGTCGTCCTCTCCGCGCAGTAGCTTGTTGGGCAGATGGGGATCCGCCAGCAGCTTGCGGCCCATGGCGATGAAATCAGCCTCCTGCTTGCCGATCACCTTGTCTGCCGTGGCGGCTTCCACCCGGCCCAGCGCGATGACGGGCAGCTTCACCTCCGCCCGGATCGCGGCCGCGGCCGGCAGATGCGCGTTTTCGATATGG
>JAHEGQ010000287.1 GCA_024645025.1 Sphingomonadaceae bacterium | reverse complement strand
CCCGATCTTTTGGTTGCAGCCATTGGCGGCGGTTCCAATGCGATTGGCCTGTTCCATCCCTTTCTTGACGATACGAGTGTCGAGATGCTGGGGATTGAAGCTGCTGGGCATGGCCTCGACAAGCAGCACGCCGCCAGCCTTGCCGGCGGGTCCCCTGGCATTCTTCACGGTAACAAGACCTATTTGTTGCAGGATGAAGATGGCCAGATCGACGAAGCGCACAGCATTTCAGCGGGGCTTGATTATCCCGGGATCGGGCCGGAACATGCCTGGCTGCGCGACATTGGCCGCGTGCGCTATGACAGCGTCACCGATGTTGAGGCGCTTCAGGCCTTTCAGATGCTTTGCCGGACCGAAGGGATTATTCCCGCGCTTGAACCCAGCCATGCCTTGGCGGCTGTCGCGCGCATCGCACCCCAAATGGCGGCAGACAAGCTGATCATCGCCAATCTGTGCGGCCGCGGCGACAAGGATATCTTCACCGTTGCCGAAGCCTTGGGAGTGTCGATGTGACGCGGTTGTCGGATGCCTTTGCCAAGGGACGCCCCGCACTTGTCACCTTTGTAACCGGCGGAGATCCGACCCCCGCCGATACCGGCGCGGTCCTTGACGCGTTGGTGGCAGGCGGCGCGGACGTAATTGAACTGGGGATGCCCTTTACCGATCCAATGGCCGATGGCCCAGCAATCCAGCTCGCCAATTTGCGGTCGCTGGCGGCAGGCACGCATACCAGCGACCTTTTTGATATTGCCCGCAGCTTTCGCGCCCGCCATCCTCAGGTGCCGCTGGTCCTGATGGGCTATGCCAACCCGATGACGCGCCGGGGGCCAGACTGGTTCGCAAACGCCTGCATGGATGCGGGCGTGGATGGGGTGATCTGCGTCGATTTGCCGCCGGAAGAGGATCAGGATTTGGGCCCGGCGCTGCGCGCTGCGGGCGTTGACTTTATCCGGCTGGCCACCCCAACCACGGATGCCGCGCGCTTGCCGGAGGTGCTGAAATCGGCCTCAGGCTTCGTTTATTACGTCTCTGTGGCGGGGATTACCGGCTTGCAGCAGGCCGCAACCGAAAGCGTGGCGGCCGCAGTCGCCCAATTAAAGGCGTCGACAGATCTGCCAATTGCGGTGGGCTTTGGCATTCGCACGGCTGAACAGGCCGCGGCGATTGGTGCGGTTGCCGACGGCGTTGTCGTTGGCTCTGCCATTGTTGATCTGGTGGGCCAGCATGGGGCCAAGGCAGCTGGCCCGGTTCGGGACTATGTTGCAACCTTACGCGCAGCGATTGACGAAGCACATCGGGAGAAAACCGCATGAACTGGTTAAGCCGTGTCCGCAACGCGCTGCCCTTCATGGCCAAGCGGGAACATGAAGGCAATTTGTGGAACAAATGCCCCTCATGCGCGCAGATGGTCTTCATCCGCGAATATGAAGAAAATCTGTCGGTATGTACCGTTTGTGGCCATCATGGCCGAATTGGCCCCAACGCGCGCTTCACCCAGATTTTCGACAATGCCCGCTGGGACGAATTGCCGACGCCACGCGTTGCCGAAGATCCGCTAAAGTTTCGCGATACCAAGAAATATGTTGACCGGATCAAGGCCGCCCGCGCCGCAACGGGGGAACATGACGCGTTGATCAACGCGCGCGGGGCCATTCTTGGCCGCAAGGCGGTGGTCGGCGTGCAGGATTTTGCCTATATGGGCGGATCCATGGGCGTTGCCGTGGGTGAGGCCTTTATCGCGGGCGCTCAAGCGGCGCTTGAAGATCGTTCTCCCTATGTTATTTTTACGGCCGCAGGCGGCGCGCGGATGCAGGAGGGCATTTTGTCGCTGATGCAAATGCCCCGCACGACCGTTGCCATTGCCATGCTGCGCGAAGCTGGCCTGCCCTATATCGTCGTGATGACCGATCCGACGACAGGCGGCGTGACGGCCAGCTATGCGATGTTGGGGGACGTCCAGATTGCGGAACCCAAGGCGCTGATCGGCTTTGCGGGCCAACGCGTTATTCAGGATACAATCCGCGAAAAACTGCCTGAAGGCTTTCAGCGGGCAGAATATCTGCTGGAACATGGGATGCTCGACATGGTGGTGGAGCGCAAGGACCTGCGCGACACGCTGGGCCAGTTGATTGGCTATCTGATGCCGGAGAAGGCCGCGGCCTGACGCATTCGTGGCAGATCACGCACGTTCAGACCATCCGGCGGTTCAGGCTCAACTGGATCGTTTCGCCCAATTATCGCCGGGCCGGGATATTCTCGGCCTAGAACGCATCGCTTGTCTGCTAGAAGCTGTTGGCAATCCGCATCTGCGACTGCCGCCCGTTTTTCATGTCGCGGGGACCAATGGCAAAGGTTCCACCTGCGCCTTTTTGCGCGCAGCGATCGAAAGCGCGGGCCTGACCGCCCATGTCTATACCAGCCCCCATCTGGTTCGGTTCAACGAACGAATTCGGGTTGCAGGGTCGCTGATTGCAGACGACGCTTTGGCGGCGCTTCTTGAAGAAGTGCTGGATGCGGCCGCGGCGGCCGATATCGGCCCCAGCTTTTTCGAAGCGACGACGGCGGCCGCCTTCCTTGCCTTTTCGCGTACCCCCGCTGACGCTGCAATTATTGAAGTTGGCTTGGGCGGTCGGTTGGATGCGACCAATATCCTGCCTGCCCCGCTCGTCACCGGCATCGCCCAACTGGGCCTTGATCATGAGGCCTTTCTGCTCGATCCCGAAAATGGGCCAGATTATCCGCC
>JAHEGQ010000010.1:404-13486 GCA_024645025.1 Sphingomonadaceae bacterium | reverse complement strand
CCCTGCGTGACTGACAAGTGCCAGATCGGACAACGAAAAGCCCGTCTGCCCATCAACATGGCTGACCGAAAAGGCCGCCCGCCCCCGCGCGCCTGTATCAAGCCCAGCAACGGCCCGGCCCAATTGTCGGGCAACAGGGCCGATAACCGCCGCTTCCGTCAAACGCGCAAGTTGCTTCTGCGCCAAGTGAAGGCTTGATCCGGCCCTGATCCCGCCCGCCGCCACACGGCCCCGCGCAAGAATACCACGCTTGCCCAAAACCACCCGACCCGTCAGGCGAACATCCATCGCGCGGACACCGTCACGCTGCTCAATCTTTCCCCAACCGCTGGTGAACCGCGCTGCAATTTCGGGCCCGCGCCCGTCAAACGCGATATCGCCTTGCACCTTTGTCGCCCGCCAACCGCCTGCCGCCAGATTATCTGCCAGCAGCGTCGCGCGCCCCTTCCAGTCCGCGCCATCCTCGGCCAGCGATGCGGCCAGCCGAACCTCGCTCTGCGATGCCAAGGCCGTGCCACACTCCAATTGCGCCAGCCGCAGCGGCGCGGACAGGGTGGGACGTGCGCCAACCACCGAAACATCCCCGAATAGCGTCAGGTGCTGCGCCGTGCAGCCGGGCAGCTGCAATGTCGGGGCAATGGCGGCAAGCGATCCTTCAAAACCGGACCGCAAATTCCCCTGCCCATCCAACCGAAGGCCGATTGGGCCGTAAGGCGTATCGAGTCGCGCGCGCGCGTCTTCTAACGACAGATCCAGATCTGGAAGGCGGAAAGGCCGACCCGATGGCGGCGGCAACAGCCGATCCAGCGCGCCAAAGGAAATTTTTTGCGCCCCATAACGGGCCCTGAGTCGCACACCGCCCGCCTGCACGGCCTTTATGGACACCCCAGACAAAGCAGGGCCAATATCAATCTCAACCCAATCCGCCGTCAGGTCCGGTGCCGCCGCAGGCCCGATGCGGACCTTTTCAAGCCGCTGCCGCCGCACCTCTATCGCCTTGATTTCATAAGAGGCTTCGACGCCGCGGTCGGAAAGATACTGCGCCAGAAATGTCTGGGCGATGGGCAAGCGATAGCTCCAAAGCCCCACAAGCCCGGCCGCGCATATGCCGGCAAGGGCTATCAATCCCAATTGGGCGTTGCGGGTGAAAGCCATTTTCCCTTCCAAGCCGCTTTGCTGGATGTGATCAAGCGCAATTGCAGCTGTTGTGCATCAAAGTTAGCGTTTGGGCGATGGCAGACTTATCCATATCCGACGGCAGCGGCCACCGAGAACGGCTGCGCTCGCGCCTGCTGACCGGTGGGCCAGACGCGTTGTTGGACCATGAGCTGATCGAATATCTATTGGCTCTGGCGATACCCCGGCGCGATACCAAGCCGCTGGCCAAGCGCCTCTTGTCCGAATTCGGCGGATTGAGCGCTTTGCTGACAGCAGATGCCGAGGCCATTGGCCGCAGCGGGGGCCTTGGCGAAACAGCCGTTGCCGCACTGAAGATCGTCCACGCTGCGGCATTGCGCCTCCTGTCTGAACCGATCCGCAACCAACCCATTTTGGGCAGTTGGCAAGCACTGCTGGATTATCTGCGCGCCGATTTGGCCGCCCTGACGGTGGAACGTGTCCGCGTTCTCCACCTAAACTCGCGCAATATGCTGATCCGGGACGAACTGATGGCGGAAGGTTCCATCGATCAGGCCGTTGTCCATGTGCGCGAAGTGATCCGCCGTGCGATGGATTTTGGATCGGCGGCGATCATCCTTGTCCACAACCACCCATCGGGTGACCCCACGCCCAGCCGTGCCGATATTCAGTTGACCAAGCAGATTGCAGAGGCAGGTCGTCTTTTGGGCATTGTCGTGCACGACCACATCATCATTGGGGCCAATGGCCATAGTTCATTGCGTGCCGCTGGCCTGCTGACCTGATGCCAAAACGGCGCGCGGCCGGCCTGCCGCATTGCCGCCCTGCGCCCTTCCTGCTAGCGGCACGCCGAACAATGCTTTGAAACAGGATGGTTCCATGATTCCCCGTTATGCCCGCGCCGATATGGTTCAGATTTGGGAACCGGAAAGCCGCTTCCGCATCTGGTTTGAAATCGAAGCGCACGCAACCGACGCCTTGGCTGAACTGGGCGTGGTCCCGAAATCGGCGGCTAAGGCATTGTGGGACTGGTGGGCCACCAACCCGGCCATCGACGTCGCTGCCATTGATGCAATTGAAGCCGTCACCAAGCATGACGTGATCGCCTTTTTGACATGGGTTGCCGAAAATGTGGGCGAGGAAGCCCGCTTCATGCATCAGGGCATGACCAGTTCTGACGTTCTCGACACCTGCCTTGCCGTTCAGTTGACCCGCGCAACCGATATTCTGCTGGCTGATCTGGACGCGCTGCTGGCCGCGATCAAGCGTCGCGCCTTTGAGCATAAGATGACGCCCAGCATCGGCCGCAGCCATGGCATCCACGCTGAACCAGTGACCTTTGGCCTAAAGATGGCCGAAGCCTATGCCGAATTTGCGCGATGCAAGGATCGCCTGCTGGCCGCCCGTAAGGACATTGCCACCTGCGCGATTTCGGGCGCGGTCGGGACATTTGCGAATATTGACCCGCGCGTGGAAGCCCATGTCGCCGCCAAGCTTGGCCTTGCGGTGGAACCCGTCTCCACACAGGTAATCCCGCGCGATCGCCATGCCATGTATTTTGCAACGCTGGGCGTGATTGCCTCTTCCATTGAGCGGCTCGCTATCGAAGTCCGCCATTTGCAGCGCACCGAGGTTCTGGAGGCGGAGGAGTATTTCTCGCCGGGCCAGAAAGGCTCATCGGCGATGCCGCACAAGCGCAATCCGGTGCTGACCGAAAATCTGACAGGCCTCGCCCGCATGGTCCGCAGTTATGCCCTGCCGGCAATGGAAAATGTTGCGCTGTGGCATGAGCGGGACATCAGCCATTCGTCCGTCGAACGGTATATTGGCCCCGATGCCACGATCACGCTGGATTTTGCGCTGGCGCGTCTGACGGGCGTTGTCGACAAGCTGCTGATCTATCCTGAACGGATGCAGAAGAATCTCGACAAGATGGGCGGCCTTGTCCACTCGCAGCGCGTCTTGTTGGCCTTGACCCAGGCTGGCGTCAGCCGCGAAGACGCCTATCGCCTTGTGCAGCGCAACGCGATGAAGGTCTGGGAATCCGATGGCCAGCTGTCGTTGATGGAACTTTTGAAGGCCGATGACGAAGTTACGGCCGCGCTTAGCCCGTCAGAAATCGAAGAAAAATTCGATCTTGGCTACCATCTGAAGCACGTAGAAACCATCTTTTCGCGCGTTTTTGGCGGACAAGCGGCCTAATTAACAAAATCGCAAGATTTGATTGCATTTTCTGCAACTCTACTTGCAGAGCTTGCGCTTGAAAGATCATGTTGCAGCGCACAAATACCGCTCATTCGAACGGCACTCCGTTCGCTGTAACATGAAAGACAAGAAAATGGCACGCATCACGCAACTGGCGAGCTTTGCGATCGGCCTGATGACGCAGGGCATCCTGCTCGGCATCGTCATCGGCGCCTGATCCGCGCGACGACAGACAGACACAGACAGAAAAACCCGCCGGGGGCTCTCCCCGGCGGGTTTTTCTTTGGTCGTTGCACGAAACGCCCCCGACGGCGGCAGCCCAGGTGATGGGTGCGGCGTCGTTTAGTCAGTCAGATCGTCCCACATATCCTTAAGCTTGGCAAAAAAGCCTGAGCTTTCAGGGCTTTCTTCGCCCGTTTCAGTCTCCCGAAACTCTTCCAGCAGCGCGCGCTGGCGGGCGGTGAGCTTGGTGGGCGTTTCAACTTCAATCTGGACGACCAGATCGCCCGTCCCGCGCCCGTTCAGCACCGGCATCCCCGCCCCACGCTGGCGGATCTGCTTGCCGGATTGGATGCCCGCTGGAATCCGTAATTCATGTCCGACACGGTCCAGCCCCGGCACAGTGATCGTGCCGCCCAGCGCCGCGGTGGTGAAGCTGATGGGGGCATGACAGAATAATGTCGTCCCATCGCGTTGAAAGACGGGGTGCCGCTTCAGGTGCAGGAAGATGTAGAGATCGCCGGCAGGTGCGCCACGCGCGCCGGCTTCCCCTTCCCCTGACAATCGGATCCGGGTGCCATCGTCAACACCGGCGGGAATAGTCACCGCCAGCGTCTTGGCCTTATCAACCCGACCCTGACCGCGACAGGCCGTGCAGGGATCGGAAATAACGCGCCCCGCCCCCTGACAGGTTGGGCAGGTCCGCTCCATAACGAAAAAGCCCTGCTGCGCGCGCACTTGGCCATGCCCACCACAGGTCTTGCAGGCCGTTGCCGATGTCCCGGGCTTGGCGCCCGAGCCCTCGCAGGGACCGCATCGGGCGGATACTTCCACCTCAATCTCGGTCGACTTGCCGTGATAGGCTTCTTCCAGCGTGATTTCGAGGTCGTAGCGCAGATCGGCGCCGCGCTGCGGCCCGCGCTGGCGCCCGCGGCCGCCGCCCATGAATTCGCCAAAGATATTCTCAAAAATATCGGAAAAGCCGCCAAAATCTTGCGGCCCACCGCCCCCGCCATTTTGGAACGCAGCCTTGCCATATTGATCATAGGCAGCGCGCTTTTGCGGGTCTTTCAGGACGTCATAGGCCTCGCTGATGGCCTTAAACTTGGCTTCGGATTCCGCGCAGCCGGGGTTCTTGTCCGGGTGATAGCGCATGGCAAGCTTGCGGTAAGACGACTTGATCGTGCCGTCATCTGCCGTGCGCGATACTTCTAACAGCTCATAATAATCGTCGGACATCAAAAAGTCCTCTTCCCCCTCCCCCATTCGTCACCCCCGCTAAGGCGGGGGTCCATGATCACCTTTGCGGAAAAATTGACCGCCATCGTGTTCATGGATTCCCGCTTTTGCGGGAATGACATGAGGTTCATGCAGGACTTAACCCTTGTTTTCATCCACTTCCGAGAATTCGGCATCAACGACGTCCTCATCCTTGGGTGCTTCTGCCCCCGGAGAGGCGCCAGCCGCCTGTTCCTTCTCATAAATGGCCTGACCCAGCTTCATGGCAACTTGCGCCAGCGCCTGCGACTTTTCGGTCATCGCGGCCGGATCACCGCCTTCAACCGCCGTTTTGGCTTCGGCAATCGCGGCTTCGATTTCGGCCTTCAGCGCACCGTCCACCTTGTCACCATTGTCGGCCAATTGGCGTTCGGTGGTGTGGATCAGGCTTTCAGCATTATTCTTGGCTTCCGCCGCTTCGCGCCGCTGCTTGTCTTCTTCGGCAAAGCGTTCGGCATCCTTGACCATCTTTTCGATATCCGAATCCGACAAGCCGCCCGAGGCCTGAATTTTGATCTGCTGTTCCTTGCCAGTGCCCTTATCCTTGGCATGAACGGACACGATGCCGTTCGCGTCAATATCGAACGTCACCTCAATCTGCGGCACGCCGCGCGGTGCGGGCGGAATGCCCACCAGATCAAACTGGCCCAGCATCTTGTTGTCCGCGGCCATTTCGCGCTCGCCTTGGAAGACGCGGATCGTCACGGCCTGCTGATTGTCTTCCGCAGTTGAATAGACCTGCGACTTCTTGGTCGGGATCGTCGTATTGCGGTCGATCATGCGGGTGAACACGCCACCCAGCGTTTCAATGCCCAGCGACAAAGGCGTCACGTCGAGCAGGAGCACGTCCTTGACGTCGCCCTGCAAAACGCCTGCCTGAATGGCAGCGCCCATGGCCACGACTTCATCCGGGTTCACGCCGGTATGCGGTTCCTTGCCGAAGAACTGCTTCACCACCTCGCGGACACGCGGCATACGCGTCATCCCGCCAACCAGCACGACATCCGAAATGTCTGCCGCCTTCACGCCCGCATCGGCCAGCGCCTTGCGGCACGGTTCGAGGGTGCGCTGGATCAGGTCTTCCACCAGCTTTTCAAGGTCCGCACGGGTGATCGTTTTCACAAGGTGCTTCGGGCCGGACTGATCCGCCGTGATGAACGGCAGGTTCACTTCGGTCGACTGCGCCGAGGACAGTTCGATCTTCGCCTTTTCTGCGGCTTCCTTCAGACGCTGCAACGCCAACTTGTCGTTGCGCAGGTCAATGCCTTCGGCCTTTTTGAACTCATCCGCCAAAAATTCGACGACCTTGGAGTCAAAATCTTCGCCACCCAAGAACGTGTCGCCATTGGTCGACTTCACTTCAAACACGCCATCCCCGATTTCGAGGACGGAAATGTCAAAGGTGCCGCCCCCAAGGTCATAGACGACGATGGTCTTGCCGTCGTTCTTTTCAAGACCATAGGCGAGCGCCGCCGCCGTCGGCTCGTTGATGATGCGCAGCACTTCAAGGCCGGCAATCTGGCCGGCATCCTTTGTCGCCTGACGCTGGGCGTCGTTGAAATAGGCAGGAACCGTGATCACGGCCTGCGTCACCGTTTCACCCAGATAGGCTTCGGCGGTTTCCTTCATCTTCTGCAACGTAAAGGCCGAAATCTGCGACGGCGAATAATCTGTGCCACCGGCTGCCACCCAGGCATCGCCATTCTTACCCTTGGCAATTGCATAGGGGACGAGTTCCATGTCCTTCTTGGTCATGGGGTCGTCAAAGCGGCGGCCAATCAAGCGCTTCACCGCATAGATCGTGTTTTCCGGGTTGGTCACGGCCTGACGCTTGGCGGGTTGGCCAATCAGGCGCTCCCCGTCCTTTGCAAAGGCGACGATAGAGGGCGTGGTGCGCGCGCCTTCCGCATTTTCGATCACCTTGGGCGTGCCGCCTTCCATCACAGCCACACAGCTGTTGGTGGTGCCCAAATCGATACCAATTACTTTTGCCATAGTCTCACTTCACCCCGATATGGTTACTGGCCGTCTTCTCCCCTCAGATCGGATCGGCCAACGCAGTTCGACTGGCGATATAGGAAGCGTTTTTCTGCTCGCAAGGTTTTGACCCCGAAACACAGCACTGGGGGATGGAATCATGGGCAGAAACAGATATGTCGGTGTCGAACCGTCTTCGTGAAGGGAAAAGCATCATGCGGATTAACCTGGCCCTTTTGCCAATCTTGCTGGCTGTTGCGGCTTGCGCGCCGAAAGCGGAGGACCCGATTACCGATGCCAAGGTCCGCCTGCCGGCCGTCGATGGCAATCCGGGCGCGGCCTATTTTACCATTCATGGCGGCGCAAAAGGCCGAACCCTTGTCCGCATTCAAAGCAGCGAGGCGGGCCGCGCAGAAATGCACGACATGACGATGCGCGATGGCATGATGGTCATGGCACCACTTACCAGCGGCGTGGCAGTTCCCGCGGACGGGGAAGTCCGATTTGAGCCGGGCGGCAAGCACGTGATGCTGTTCGACATGAAGTCTGGCCTGAAATCCGGGGATCCGATCCAGCTACAATTCACCTTCGCTGATGGCACCACCACCGACATCACCGCCGCGGCGGAAGCGCCCGGCGGGGCCGACGACCACGCCCACTAAACCCTTGCCGCGACAGGCCCGGCAGCCTGTTGCACCGCATTCATAAACCAAAAGACAAACAAAACTCTGGGGAGATCAAAATGCAGCATCGCCGCCTTGGCAAAAGCGCCATTTACGTATCCGACATCTGCATGGGCACCATGACCTTTGGCAGTCAGGCGGATGAGGCAACTTCACACCGCATTTTGGATCAATCTTTCGACGCCGGGATCAATTTTTTCGACACAGCCGAAGGCTATCCTGTGCCGCCCGACACGAAATGGGTGGGCCGCACCGAAGAAATCGTTGGTCGCTGGCTGAAAACCAAGGACCGCGACGCCATCATCCTCGCGACCAAGGTCTCTGGCCCCAGCCATACTTGGTTCAAATCCCCGAAGCGCGCCGGGATGACAGCGCTGGACCGGCACAACATCATGAAGGCTGTGGAAGACAGCCTGCGCCGCCTTCAGACCGATTATATCGACCTCTACCAAACCCATTGGCCTGACCATGGCACCGCCTATGAAGAAACGATGGAAACGCTGGATGAACTGGTCCGCGCGGGCAAGGTGCGCATCCTTGGCTGCTCCAATGAAACCAGCTGGGGTCTGATGAAATCCATTCAGGCGTCCGAGCGACTGGGCGTGGCTCGGTATCAGACAATTCAGAATAATTTCAGCATGAACAATCGCCGCTTTGAAGATGAGCTGGCGCAGGTCTGCCGGGAAGAAGGCGTCAGCCTGATCCCTTACTCGCCGCTTGCTGGTGGTGTGCTGTCGGGGAAATATAATGGCGGACAGCGCCCCGAAGGCGCCCGTTTTTCGCGCTATCTGGAATTGGGGGGGCGTCAGGCCGATATGGCCAAGCGCTTCGTTAACGATAAGGCGCTGGCCTCAACCGAAAAGTTCATGGCCATCGCCAAGGACGCGGGCATGGACATTGTAACGCTGGCGACCGCTTGGTCCAAGCAGCATGACTATGTCGCCTCCACCATCGTCGGCGTGACGACCGAGGACCAGCTGCCCGCTATCCTTGCGGCCGCTGATCTGACGCTTAGTGATGATCTGATGAAAGCGATCTACAAGGTCAGCCGCGAAATCATGTACCCGATGGGGTAATATCTCCGTTCGTGTCGAGCGCAGTCGAGACACCTCCCTCAACGTCGCTCGGGACAAACGTTAACATTTGAGGACGCTAAAGCTTATCCTGCGCGCGGCGGGCCTGTGAAATCCGCCGCCGCAGCCAGCCGAACAGCATCAGGTGCGCGCCGACAAACAGCAGGACGACAACGGCGATGATGCGCCCGGCGCTCATTCCACTGTCACGCTCTTTGCCAAATTGCGGGGTTGGTCGACATCCGTGCCCTTTGCGACTGCGACATGATAGGCCAACAACTGCACCGGGACGGCATAGACCAAGGGCGCGATCAGGGGGTGAACCTTGGGCATTTCAATCGTGGCAAGGCATCCCTCGCCCGCTTCGGCAAGGCCATCGGCATCCGAAATCAGCACGATCTTGCCGCCACGGGCACGCACTTCCTGCATATTGCTGACGGTCTTTTCAAAAAGCGGGCCTGACGGTGCCAAAACGATGACGGGCACCGCCTCGTCAATCAGCGCGATCGGGCCATGCTTCATCTCGCCAGATGCATAGCCTTCCGCATGGATATAGCTGATTTCCTTCAGCTTCAGCGCGCCTTCCAGCGCCAAGGGATAATCCGGCCCCCGGCCCAGATACAAGACGTCCCGCGCCGGCGCGATATGGTGCGCCATTTCGGCAATTTCGCCGTCATGCGATAGCGCGGCGTTCAGCGCAGCAGGTGTCTCGATCAGATGGGCGACAACGGCGCGCTCTTCATCCCGGCTCATCCGGCCTTTGACAACCGCCAGATGCGCAGCCAGCGCGGCCAAAACCGCCAATTGACAGGTAAAGGCCTTAGTGGAGGCAACCCCAATTTCCGGCCCGGCATGGGTGGGGAGCAGCAGGTCCGCCTCTCGCGCCATCGAACTGGTCGGGACATTGACGACAACCGCGATCTTCTGACCCTCGGCCCGGGCATGGCGCAACGCGGCCAGCGTATCGGCTGTCTCCCCCGATTGAGAAATGAACAGCGCCAGCCCCCCCGGTTCGAGCACCGGGTTGCGATAGCGAAATTCCGAAGCAACATCGATGTCGACCGGCATCCGGGCAAATTGCTCGAACCAATATTTTGCAACCATGCCCGCGTAAAAGCTGGTTCCACACGCAACGATGGTGATGCGCTTGATTTGCGACAAATCAAAATCCATCTGCGGCAGCGCCACCTGCTGCTCCACAGCGCGGATATAGCTTTGCAAGGTCTGGGCAACGACGGTCGGCTGCTCATAGATTTCCTTGAGCATATAGTGCCGATACGGGCCTTTTTCGGTCGCCGCGGCAGAAACGCCAGACGTTGTGACTGGGCGGGTAACCGGGCGATTGTCCTTATCGAAGATTTTGGCCGCATCTCGCGTGATGACAACCCAGTCGCCTTCTTCCAGATAGGCAATCTTCTGCGTCAATGGCGCCAACGCCAACGCGTCGGAACCAAGATAAACTTCGCCGTCGCCATAACCGACAACCAGCGGCGATCCGAGCCGCGCGCCAATCAGCATATCCGGGTGCTGCCGAAAAGCGATGGCCAGCGCAAACGCCCCCCGCAATTGCGGCAATACGGCTTTAACGGCGTCCTCCGGCGACTTGCCGGCTTCCACCTCTTGCGACACCAGATGGGCGACAACCTCGGTATCGGTTTCGCTTTCAAAATGACGTCCCTTGGCGATCAAGGCGTCGCGCAGCGGCTTGAAATTTTCGATGATTCCATTGTGAACAAGCGCCACCTGATCGGTTGCATGGGGGTGGGCATTGCTGGTCGTCGGGGCGCCATGCGTTGCCCAACGGGTATGGGCGATACCGACCACACCCGGGGCGGGTTGCGCCGCCAGTTCCTTGACCAGATTGTTCAGCTTGCCTTCTGCCCGCCGCCGGATCAGCGCGCCGCCTTCCACCGTGCAAACGCCCGCGGAGTCATAGCCGCGATATTCCATCCGACGCAGCCCTTCGACCAGGCGATCCGCCACCTGATCCTTGCCGACAATTCCGATAATTCCACACATGGCAAACAGGCCTTCGCTAGAGCTGATAGGGCACCCGGATGCCGGGCATCTGGGCAGGAAAATCTCTGATATTTCGGGTCACCAGAACCCGCCCCCGAATTTGGGCGGTGGCAAGGATGATGGCATCTGGCGTGCGCAACTTCGTTCGTTCGCGTCGAAGAGCAGCGGCACGTTGGGCAATTTCCTCGTCAATCTCATCAACACCGAAGCGCCGAAGGAACTGCATCGTCTCCCGCACCAGCGCGTCATCCCCTTTTGATAGGATCTCGATCCAGGCGATCCGGCTGATCCACATCCGCCCGCCGCTGGCGGCAATTCGCTGCAATTCTTGTCCTGCCGGTGGATGGCCAAGCAAAGCGTCAATCAAGATGTTCGCATCAAGCGCATAGCCACTCATTCGGCGGACTTTGCTTGCCGCGCCTTGGCCGCCGCCATCAGCGCCAGATAATGCGCCCGCTCTTTATCGTCGCCGTCGTCGAACGCCTCGGGGACTGCCGCACAGACGGCCTCATAATCCTGATCCCAAGGACGGGTCCATTCCGCCTGCCGTCGAACATCATGCTCGTTTGGGCGCGCGGCGATGCCACGACGCGCCCAAAGACCAAAGCCCTGATCAATCCAGCCAATATCGTTGGCCGACATCTGCGCCTTATAAGCAGCCACCGCCTCGCGCAGCACAGACGCGCGCGACTTGCCTTCTTCAAGCGCGCGCGCATCAAGCCATTTGATGTCTTCGTCAGACAAGTCAGCGAGGATGCGGGTCATAACGATAGGGCGATATCATATCATGATATCATGTCAATGACAGCGACATGACCAATTCGTCATTTCCGGGCTTTTTTCTCCAGCATTCGGGCACGGAACCGCGCGGCCCAACCGGGCTTCTCCTCTTGCTTGGGACGCACCAGCGCCAGCGCATCGGCCGAAACATTGGCGGTTACCGTGCTGCCCGCGCCTACAATAGCCCCAGCGCCAATCGTAACAGGCGCAACCAGCGCGGAATTGGACCCGATAAACGCGCCTTCCCCAATCTGCGTCTGGTATTTGAAATAGCCATCATAATTGCAGGTGATCGTACCAGCGCCGATATTGGCATTTGCGCCAATCTCCGCATCGCCCAGATAGGACAGATGATTGGCCTTCGCGCCCTTGCCCAGCCGCGCCTTTTTGATTTCCACAAAATTGCCGACCTTGGCCTTTTCTTCCAGCACCGCGCCGGGCCTTAGCCGCGCATAGGGACCAATTTCCGCGTCAGAAGCGACAGTCGCGCCTTCCAGATGCGAAAAGCCGCGGATCGTCACCTTGTCAGAAATACGCACCCCAGGGCCGAAAAAGACATGGGGTTCAATCACGACATCGCGGCCAATCTGGGTGTCAAAGGCGAACCAGACGGTTTCGGGTGCGATCAGCGTCGCGCCCTCGTCCATCGCCTGAAGGCGGCGGCGTTGCTGCCAAGCAAACTCCATTGTGGCAAGTTCGGCGCGGCTGTTGATTCCGGCGACATCAAAGGGGTCTGTCATAACAACCGCGCAATGCCGACCATCAGCATTGGCGATGTTCACAATATCGACCAGATAATATTCGCCCGCCGCATTGGCATTGCCGACCCGCGCCAACAGCGCGAAAAGGTCCTGCGCCTTCACGGCCATCAAGCCTGAATTGCAGCGACGGCAGGCGCGTTCTTCTTGGCTCGCATCTTTATGCTCGACCATCTTCACGATCCGGTCGCCATCGCAGATTACGCGGCCATAATTCAGCGTATCTTCCGGCTCAAAGGCCAGCACGACGACCGCGGGGGCGTCCGGCGCGTTCAGCCGATCCAGCATCGCTTGCATCGTCGTCGACGGCACAAAGGGGACGTCGCCATAGAGGATCAAGACATCGCCCTCAAAGCCCTTCAGCGCCCCTTGGGCCTGCTGGACAGCATGGCCCGTCCCCAATTGCGGGTCTTGCACCGCCAGTTCAGCCGATCCGCCCAGTGCAGCCTCCAGCTGGTCGCGGCCAGAGCCAACAACCACCACCTTGCGCGCTGGGTTCAGTTGATCCACCGCGTCCAGAAGGTGGAGCAGCATGGGCCGTCCCGCGATGGGATGGAGGACCTTGTGCAGATCAGACTTCATGCGGGTGCCCTTGCCCGCGGCAAGGACGATGGCGGCGACATTGCTCATGCCCGATCTGTGCCACCAAATGCTTGCGGTTTCCAGTATGCGCCGCCTAGACCCCATAAATGCAAAAAGATTACCCCTTTTCCCTCATTGGTTTTGATCTGGACGGAACGCTGGTGGATTCCAGCTTTGAACTGGCCGCCGCGCTGAACCATGCGCTTGGTGTCGCTGGCCGCCGCGCGATCGACGCCCATGATGTGAAGCAACTGGTCGGCATGGGCGCGCGTCATATGCTGGAAATGGCCTTGGCCCGCGATGGCGCGGTTGACCGGGAGGAGGTGCGCCGCCTGTTGCCCATCCTCATCGCGCATTACGAAGGGCATTTA
>JAHEGQ010000010.1:0-394 GCA_024645025.1 Sphingomonadaceae bacterium | reverse complement strand
TAGGCAGCAACTGCCCCGTTTTTCCTGGGCTGGTGAATGCTATGGATGCCCTTGCAGAACAGGGGGTCATCTTGGCGGTCGTCACCAACAAATATGAAGATCTGGCTACCAAGCTGCTGGGCAAGATCGGCCTGTTAGACCGGTTCCGCACCGTCATTGGTGGCGACACAATGGGGCCGGGCCGCGGCAAGCCTGCGCCGGACCCAATTTTGGAAATGATGGCCCGTTGTGGGGGCGGCCCTGCCGCCTTTGTGGGTGATTCGATCCACGACGTCCATTCGGCACAGGCTGCCGGCTTGCCCTGCATCGCCGTTCGCTTCGGCTTTCTCCATCAGCCTGCCGAAGATTTGGGCGCCGACGCCATTATTGACGGCTATGATGATCTGCTGCCAAC
>JAHEGQ010000283.1 GCA_024645025.1 Sphingomonadaceae bacterium | reverse complement strand
CGACATCGGACTGGGCGAATAGCGTATCAAGATCCACGTAACGCGCGCCCAATTCTGCCTCCACCCCTTCGGGCAGGCGATGCCGGTTATGATAGATGGTGCGGATGCCAAAACCTTGCGCCCGACGGGCCACGGCCCGGCCAATCCGGCCCATGCCAACAACACCCAGCGTCTTGCCATTGATCCGATGGCCCAGCATCCCGCTAGGCTTCCAGCCGTCCCATTGCCCAGCCCGGATCAGCTTTTCCCCTTCGCCCAATCGACGCGGGACAGACAGGATCAGCGCCATCGTCATGTCGGCGGTATCTTCGGTCAGCACGCCGGGTGTGTTGGTGACAAGGATTTTGCGCTCACGCGCCGCATGAAGGTCAATATGGTCAACACCGACCCCGAAATTGGCGATCAGCCGCAATTGCGGGCCCGCCTTGGCGATCAGATCTGCATCCAGACGATCGGTAATCGTTGGCACCAGCACCTCGGCCTCGGCCATTGCGGCTTCCAATTCGGCACGCGTCATGGCGCGATCATCGCGATTCAGCCGGGCGTCGAACAACTCCGTCATCCGGCGCAAGACGCCGTCCGTCAGTTCACGCGTGACAACAACCTTGGGACGGACGGGGCGATCTGTTACGGTCATTCGCCTATCGCTAAGGCCCGGCGCATTAAGCTGCAAGCACAGGTTGATGCGACCCGGTTCTTTTGGCTAAAGAAAACCGAGACCCTCTGGATACCCGAATGAAGCTTTTGCGTCTTTTCCTTGCTGCCCTGCTCTTCGCCAGTCCCGCGATGGTCGCGGCTGAACAAAAACCGCCTTATTGGGCGTCAATTGGTGCGGGAAAAGCCCGGATGCGCACCGGGCCCGGCCAGCAATTTCCGGCCACATGGTTCTATCAGCGGGCTGGCCTTCCGGTCAAAGTCATCGCGACCTATCCCAGCTGGCGCAAAATTCAGGACCCGGATGGCACCATCGGCTGGATGCAGGCCAACCTGATTTCCGAAGTGCGGACAGCAATGGTGCTGGGCGATGTGCAAACCATGCACCAACGGCCCAGCGCGGATGCCCGAATTGTCTGGCGCGCTGAACCCGGCGTAATCGGCAAGATTACCGATTGCGAAAATGGCTGGTGCAAATTCGACGTTTCCGGGCGAATTGGATATATTTCAACCGCTTCCCTTTGGGGTGTCCATTAGGCCAGGATGCCATCTGCGCCATCGACCATGGCCTTTGTCCCTATTGCACCCTGAAGCGTCCCCCGCCATCATCCCGTCAAAGATAGGATGAGAGGAGACGCCCAATGGCCGTGACAAAAGATCAGATGCTGGCTGCCCTTCAAGCGCAGCGTGCCGCCTTTACGACAGAATTGCCGGTATCCGCCGCCGTCCGTAAGGATCGGCTGAAGCGCGCCATTGCCATGATGGTCGATCATGGCGAAGCCTTTTGCAAAGCACTTTCAGAAGATTTCGGGCATCGCAGCACCGACCAATCGATGATGACAGACATTGTCGCATCGATCCACACGCTGAAATATTCGATCAAGCAACTCGACCGATGGATGAAGCCGGAACGCCGCAAGCCGACCTTCCCGCTCGGCCTCCTCGGGGCCAAGGCCGCCGTGGAATATCAGCCCAAGGGCGTTGTCGGCATTATCTCCCCCTGGAACTTTCCAGTTCAGTTGACGATGGGCCCCATGGCGGGCGCCTTTGCCGCGGGCAACCGAGTGATGGTCAAATCTTCCGAATATACGCCGACAGTCGCTGCCCTGTTTGAAACGGTGGGCCCCCAATATTTTGCGGCAGATGAGGCCCTGTTCTATTCCGGCGGGCCCGATGTCGGCCAAGCCTTTGCCGGGCTGCCTTTTGATCATCTCATCTTCACCGGCGCGACCGGCATCGGCAAGCACATCCTGCACGCCGCTGCAGACAATCTAACGCCTGTGACGCTGGAACTGGGTGGCAAATCCCCCACCATCATCGGTCGGTCCGCCAATGTCGAAACCGCAACCCAGCGGATCGCCTTGGGCAAGATGCTCAACGCCGGGCAAATCTGCCTTGCGCCCGATTATCTGATGGTCCCGAAGGAAAAGGAAGCCGATGTCGTGGCCGGCATGACCAAGGCCGTCTCTGTCATGTATCCGACGCTTTTGGAAAACCCGGATTACACCTCGGTCATCAATGCACGGCACCGCGACCGCCTGACTAGCTATCTGGAGGATGCCAAGGCCAAGGGCGCTGACATTGTCGAGATCAACCCCGCCAATGAAGACTTCAGCGCCTCCAACCGCAACAAGATGCCGCTTTATCTGGTCCGCAATCCCACGGACGACATGAAGGTGATGCAGGAGGAAATTTTTGGGCCCGTTCTGCCCATTAAAACCTATGATCGGATTGAAGAAACGATTGCCTATGTGAACGCGCATGACCGCCCGCTTGGCTTGTATTATTTTGGTCAGGATGCCAGCGAGCAGCGGCAGGTGCTCGACAAGACGATTTCGGGTGGGGCGACTGTGAACGACGTGATCTTCCACGTCTCGATGGAAGACCTGCCCTTTGGCGGCGTTGGTCCATCGGGCATGGGGTCTTACCATGGCTATGATGGGTTTAAGACCTTCAGCCACGCCAAAAGCATTTATCAGCAACCCAAGATCAATGTTGCCAAGCTGGCCGGGCTGCTGCCGCCTTATGGCAAGGCCACGAAAACGGCGATCGCCCGTGATTTCAAAGCCTAAGCCAACGGCACAGGGGGACAAA
>JAHEGQ010000247.1 GCA_024645025.1 Sphingomonadaceae bacterium | reverse complement strand
GCTTGGCCAGCAGCAACCCGGCGAAAAAGCCGCCAATATGCGCGGCAATGGCAATCGAATAGCCAGACGCGTCGCCGGCAAAACCAATCATCCACTGCACGCCTGTCCAGGCTGCCGCGAGCCACAAGGCGCGCACCCATTCTGCCGGAACCGGCCCAATTGCACGGGTTTGGCTGGAACTGAACAGCATCGCATAGGCACCAACAACTGCAGAAATCGCACCGCTCGCCCCAATCATTGGACGCAATTCGCCCAAGTTGACGATCAGGTGAAAGCCAGCCGACGCATAGGCGCCCACCAGATACAAAATGATCAATCCCGAGGTCCCAAGGAAACGTTCCACCACCTTGCCGCAATACCAAAAGGTGATCAGATTCATCGCCAGATGCAGGAAGTTGCCGTGGACGATCGTGGCGGTCAGCGGCGTCAACGCCTGCGGGATCAGATCATAACCCGGCAAAGTCCCTGCCAAGCGCGCAGGCACAAAGCCCGCCAGCAGCGCAGCATCCTGCATCGGCACAAACAGCACCTGAAACAGCCATGCCAACGCTGTGGCAACCACCAGCACGCGCAAGCCCGGGCCGGCGGAAATTTGCGTCATGTTCAGATGAATTCGACCTTCGCGACCTGATAATATTTATCGCCCGAAGGGACGGTTACTTCCACCTCGTCATCAACATTGCGCCCAATCAGCGCCTTGCCAAGCGGGGAGTTATACGAAATCCGACCAGCCTTGGCATCGGCCTCTACCTGACCGACGATCTGGTAACGGATTTCTTTGTCATCCTCATCCAGCAGTGTCACGGTCGCGCCAAACATCACCTTGTCCCCCGAAAGGGTCTTGGGGTCGATAATCTGCGCGCGCGCCAATTGGTCCTCGATATGGGCAATCGTTGCCTCAACCTGACCCTGGCGTTCTTTCGCCGCATGATATTCCGCGTTTTCAGAAAGATCGCCATGGGCGCGCGCTTCTTCGATCGCGTCCACAATCAGCGGCCGCTCTACCTTCAGGCGCTGCAATTCGGCTTCCAATTTGCGGAAGCCCTCTTCGAGCATGGGAACCTTGTCAGCCGAAGCCATGGGCTTGTCCTTTACCTGTCAGTGTCAAAATCTTTTCCCCGGCGGCCCGTTTCGGGGTCACCCGCACTCCTGACACTAAGGGGAAACTTATCGTGCGTTGGACGAATGATAAGACTGGAGCGGCCGGACTTCAAGTTTCCTGTCACCCAGCGCTGCAATCGCCTGCGCGGTCGCCACAGAGGCGGCCGCTGTTGTGAAATATGGCACCTTGCCCATCAACGCCGATCGACGAATGTCTTCGGAGTCTTTCAGGCTCTGCCACCCTTCCGTTGTATTGAAGATCAGATCGATCTCGCCATCCTTGATCTTGTCAACAATGTGCGGACGCCCTTGGGCGACCTTGTTGACGCGTTCCACCGCAACGCCATTGGCGGCCAGATAATCCGCCGTGCCGCCAGTGGCGCACACTGCAAAGCCCAAAGCCTGCGCCTGTTTGACCGCAGGCAGAATGACCGGCTTATCGCTATCCTTGACCGAGACGAACAGCTTGCCCTTGTTCGGCAGGATCACACCGCCGCCCAACTGCGCCTTGGCAAAGGCTGTTGCAAAGTCCCGATCGATCCCCATCACCTCGCCCGTCGACTTCATTTCCGGCGACAAAACGGGGTCCACGCCCGGGAAGCGGGCAAAGGGGAAGACGGCTTCCTTGACGGCGATATAATCAATATCAAGGTTGATCTTCGGCAGGTTCTTCAGCTTTTCCCCGGCCATCACGCGGGCCGCGATCTTGGCAATGGGGGCCCCAATTGCCTTGGCGACAAAGGGAACCGTGCGGCTAGCGCGCGGATTAACCTCAATCAGATAGACAATGCCGTCTTTCACCGCGAACTGCACATTCATCAGGCCCCGTACATGAAGGGCGCGGGCCAGCGCCTCAGCCTGACGGCGGATTTCATCCACGATCGGCGCGGGCAGGCTATAGGGCGGCAAGGTGCAGGCACTATCCCCCGAATGGACGCCCGCTTCTTCAATATGCTGCAAGATCCCCGCGACAACGACATCGTCGCCATCGGCAATGGCATCGACATCAACTTCGATGGCATCGCGCAAATAGCTGTCAATCAGGACCGGGGAATCCCCAGACACGATCACCGCGGTCTGGATGTAGTTTTCCAGCTGGGCCTGCGTATCGACGATTTCCATCGCCCGGCCACCCAAGACGTAGCTGGGCCGCATCAGGACAGGATAGCCGATCCGGTCTGCCACAGCGATCGCTTCGTCGCGGCTGCGGGCGATGCCATTGGCTGGCTGCTTCAGACCAAGCTTGGTCACAAGCGTGGCAAAGCGTTCGCGGTCTTCGGCCAAATCAATGGCGTCGGGCGATGTCCCGAGGATCGGGATACCCGCTTCCTCCAGCGCATGGGCCAGGTTGAGCGGCGTCTGCCCACCAAACTGGACGATCACGCCCTTCAGCTTGCCGCGCTGTTGCTCCACATGCAGGATTTCCAGCACGTCTTCGGCAGTCAGCGGCTCAAAATACAGGCGGTCCGACGTGTCATAATCCGTCGACACCGTTTCCGGGTTGCAGTTGACCATGATGGTTTCATAGCCCGCATCTTCCAGCGCAAAGCAGGCGTGGCAGCAGCAATAGTCAAACTCAATGCCCTGCCCAATCCGGTTCGGCCCGCCACCCAAAATGACGATCTTTTCCCGATCCGAAGGCTGTGCCTCGCATTCCGGCACGCCAAAGCTGGGCGCCTCA
>JAHEGQ010000006.1:6088-13733 GCA_024645025.1 Sphingomonadaceae bacterium | reverse complement strand
ACAGTCGATGTGGCGGTTCGCGAGCGGGCGTTGCATCTGGCCTTTCAAATCCGGGGAGGCGCGATTGGGCTTGCCATTCCCGATTATGAAGAGCCGGTGCGCGCCGATGGCCTGTGGCAAGAAACCTGTTGTGAGGTCTTTGTCCGGGCCAAGGGGCAATCGGGCTATCATGAGGTAAATCTGTCTCCCTCAACGCAATGGGCGGTGTATCGCTTTTCCGCCTATCGGGACGGGATGCGGCCGGTAGATATTGGCGCCGCGCCGGTGATCGACCGGGACGTGGGGGCGGACGGGATGAACCTAAGGGCGTTGATTGACCTGTCGATGCTGCCCGCGGAATATGCGGCGGCGGACTGGCAGATTGGTCTGTCCTGCGTTGTGCGCGACGTGGCCGGGGCAACCGCCTATTGGGCGCTCAATCATCCACCAGAAAAGCCAGACTTTCATCATGATGATTGCTTTGCACACCAGATCGGGGCAGCGGAGAGAGCATGAAATTTGGGATTGATCGCCTGCTGGACGATGCCGCGCTTTTAAAGGCGCTGGAAGGTCGCCGTGTTGCGCTGCTGGCGCACCCCGCCTCGGTCACGGCAGATCTGACGCATAGTTTGGATGCGCTGGCGGCCCGGCCGGAAATCAACCTGACCGCGGCTTTTGGTCCGCAGCACGGCCTGCGCGGCGGCAAGCAGGACAATATGGTTGAGTCCCCCGATTTTGTCGATCCGGTGCTCGGCATCCCGATTTTCAGCCTTTATGGCGAAGTGCGCAGCCCGACCGACGCGATGATGGAGACGTTCGACGTCATCCTGATTGACCTGCAAGACCTTGGCTGCCGGATTTACACCTTCATCACCACGCTGCGCTATATCTTGGAAGCGGCGGCGGCGAAGGGCAAATCGGTTTGGGTTCTGGATCGGCCCAACCCGGCAGGCCGCCCGGTCGAAGGGTTGACGCTGCGAAGCGGATGGGAAAGCTTTGTGGGCGCGGGCCCCATGCCCATGCGCCATGGCCTGACCATGGGGGAATTGGGCCTGTGGTTCATCGATCATCTGAAGCTGGATGTGGATTATCAATTGGTCGGGATGGACGGCTATGATCCCAATGCCGCGCCCGGCTATGGCTGGCCGCTGGGCGAACGTATCTGGATCAACCCCAGCCCCAACGCGCCCAATATCAACATGGCCCGCGCTTATGCGGGCACGGTGATGGTGGAAGGCGCAACGCTGTCGGAAGGGCGGGGAACTACGCGGCCGCTGGAAATCTTTGGCGCGCCCGATATTGATGCTCGGGCGGTGATTGCCGAAATGCAGGACTTTGCGCCGGATTGGCTGCGCGGCTGCATTTTGCGCGACATCTGGTTTGAACCGACCTTCCACAAACATAGTGGCAGTTTGTGCAACGGCGTCCACATCCATGCCGAAGGTCCGGGCTATGACCATGGCGCCTTCCAGCCGTGGCGCGCTCAGGCGCTGGGTTTCAAGGCGATCCGGCGACTTTACCCGGACTATCCCATTTGGCGCGGCACCGATTTCAAATATGAATATACCAAGGATGTGCTGGCCATTGACGTGATCAATGGCGGGCCGTTGCTGCGCGAATGGGTGGATGAGGCATCCAGCACCGCGGCGGATCTGGACGCCCTGACCCAGCCCGATGAACGCGACTGGATTGAGGCGCGCCGCGCATTTTTGCGCTATTAGCCCTTCTAAGGAAATGCTGAGGTTTCGGGCCTAGCCTGTCTTATCGAAACAGGACGGGACGGGAATGAAGTGCTGCACCTTGTGCCGGGGGGAGGACCATCGGCATCTCTTCACATCGCAGGGCTATCGGCTTGTCCGCTGTGCTGGCTGCGGGTTGGCCTTTGTGAGCAATCCGCCAGATGCAAAGCAGGTCGCCGCCTTTTACGATGGCGATCTTGCGGCGGATTACCATCGCGACCTTCGTCAGCCTGGCAGCCGCGCCTCGGTTCGGATGGATGCGTTGGCGCGCCGTCATCTTGTCTTTGTGAAATCCACCATTCGGTCGGGGAAACTGGTCGATATAGGCTGTGCCACGGGTGATTTTGTCGCAGCGGCTCGGCAAGCGGGCTTTGATGCATCCGGCATCGAATTATCTGGAGAATCCGCACGCTTTGCGCGCGAAGTCCGGGGGCTGCCGGTGATGCAGGGCACGGTGCAGGACTGCTCTGCTGCGCCGGGGTCGCTGGATGTCGTGACGGCGTTTGACGTGTTGGAACACATCCCCGATCCGATGGCAGAATTGGACCACTATCGCCAACGCCTGAAACCCGGCGGCTGGCTGTTCCTGTCGACGCCCAACATCGACGGCTTGTTTCCCCGCCTGTCGCTGGGGCTGGCGCACCGGCTGAATTATTGGCCGCACCCTGAACCGCCACACCATTTGTTTCAGTTCAGCGTTATCACGCTGCGCCGGATGCTGGAGGCGAGCGGATTTAGCCCTGGCCCGGTGCGCCATTGCCATATTGATCTGGCCTACAGTTTTGGCGCTTGGTCCACCCTTTGGAAAATGCCCGGGCGATTGGCCTATGCCGCCGCCTTTGCACCTTTTTCCCTGATCGGGCCGGTGATGGGGCAGGGGGATTGGATCTATATGGCGGCCCAAAGGCGGGATTAAGCCGCCCGACGCGTCAATGCTTGCGGGTCAGTTCCCGCATTGCTTCGTCCAGTCCATCCAGCGTCAGCGGATACATACGGTCGTTCATCAGGTCTTTGATGATCTTCGTCGACTGCGAATAGGTCCAGTGCTGTTCCGGCGTGGGGTTCAGCCAAACAGCGGCCGGATAGGTGTTGGCGACGCGCTGCAACCAGACGGCACCGGCTTCTTCGTTGAAGTGTTCGACCGAGCCGCCCGGGTGCGAGATTTCATAGGGGCTCATCGCCGCGTCCCCGACGAAAACAACCTTATAATCATGCGGGAATTTGTGGAGCAGTTCCCATGTCATCGTCCGTTCGGAAAAGCGGCGGCGGTTGTCTTTCCACACGCCTTCATACAGGCAGTTGTGGAAATAGAAGAATTCTAGATTTTTGAACTCCGCGGTCGCCGCGCTGAACAATTCTTCCACCAACTTGACGAAGGGGTCCATTGACCCCCCGACATCGAGGAACAACAGCACTTTGATGGCGTTGCGCCGTTCTGGCCGCATCTGGATGTCGAGCCAGCCTTGGCGGGCCGTTCCGTCGATCGTGGCCTTGATATCCAATTCTTCAGCAGCGCCTTCGCGGGCGAATTTGCGCAGGCGGCGCAATGCGACCTTGATGTTGCGGGTGCCAAGCTCGCGGGTGTTGTCGAGATTTTGGAATTCGCGCTTTTCCCAAACCTTCAAGGCCCGCTTATGCTTGGACTCGCCGCCGATCCGCACGCCTTCAGGATTATAACCATTATTGCCAAAGGGCGAGGTGCCGCCCGTGCCAATCCATTTGCTGCCGCCTTCGTGCCGCTCTTGCTGCTCTTCCAGCCGCTTTTTGAGCGTGTCCATGATCTCTTCCCAAGACCCCAGCGACTTGATCGCTTCCATTTCTTCGGGTGTCAGGAATTTTTCAGCAACCGCCTTCAGCCAATCTGAGGGGATCTCAACCGGCTGGGTGCCATATTCGCTCAAAATGCCCTTGAAGACCTTGTTGAAGACCTGATCAAAGCGATCGAGCAGCCCTTCATCTTTCACGAACACCGCGCGTGACAGATAATAAAATTCTTCAGGAGATTTCCCGATCACTTCACGCTCAAGCGCCTCCAACAGCATCAAATGCTCTTTAAGGCTGGCCGGAATACCGGCGGCGCGCAGCTCGTCGAGAAAGTTCAGGAACATCGGGGCGCCCTTTGTGCCTTACCCCTGACGTCGCGCCATGAAGGCGAGGCGTTCAAACAGCATCACGTCCTGCTCATTCTTAAGCAAAGCGCCATGAAGCGGCGGGATCGCCTTGGTCGGGTCCTTATTCTGAAGCACGTCAAGCGGCATATCTTCAGCCAAAAGCAGCTTCAGCCAATCGAGCAGTTCGGAGGTGGATGGCTTTTTCTTCAAGCCCGGCACCTCTCGGACATCGTAGAAAATATCAAGCGCCTTGGAGACGAGGATTTTCTGGATACCGGGGAAGTGCACGTCGATGATCGACTGCATCGTGTCCCGGTCCGGGAATTTGATATAGTGGAAGAAGCAGCGGCGCAGGAACGCGTCGGGCAATTCCTTTTCATTGTTCGACGTGATGACAACAATGGGCCGGTCCTTGGCGGCAACCGTTTCTTGCGTTTCGTAAACGTCAAAGCTCATCCGGTCGAGTTCCTGCAATAGGTCGTTCGGAAACTCGATATCGGCCTTGTCAATTTCATCGATCAGCAGGACGGGCAGCTGCGGGCTTTCAAAGGCTTCCCAAAGCTTGCCCTTCTTGATGTAGTTCCGAATGTCGTGGACGCGCTCGTCGCCCAGCTGGCCGTCGCGCAGGCGGGCGACCGCATCATATTCATACAGGCCCTGATGCGCCTTGGTCGTGGACTTGATGTTCCAGGTGATCAGCGGCGCGTTCAGCGCTTTGGCAATTTCTTCGGCCAGCACGGTTTTGCCCGTGCCGGGTTCCCCCTTGACCAACAGGGGGCGGCGCAGCGTAACCGCGGCGTTGACGGCGACCTTCAGGTCGTCGGTCGCGACATAGGATTTGGTGCCTTGAAAGCGCATCGACATTTCCTTTGACGTAAACGGCAAGTTGGACGCCGGGATACGCAGGGGCTGCCTGCCATGCAAGCGGCTAAATCTGTTTGCTGCTTATGAAGCCTGTCGATGCAGGCCGCGCTTGGGTGGGATAAGATGAATTTTGGGCCAAAACGCACAGCGCCCGGACCTGACATGTCAGAGCCCGGGCGCCTTGCGTGACGAAAATAATCTCGTCCGCCCCCAATTTGTAAGATCCTGAAGCGCGGGCCTTTTGGCCTATCACACCAGACTCCCTGAACCGATGGCCATCGACCTTAAGTTCGAAGAAACAGCTAACCGAAGCTGGTCGGCCTGTCATGACCCTTCCCAAACCCTTCTTTCGATTTGCAGATTGCTGTTGTGATTCCGCAACAGGTCTGTCGGCCATTGCCAGTCCGCCCCCGGCCTTCTAGATCGCCCAACGATGCTTTTGACCCGCTATGAGCGCTTCATCGCGAAAAGATATCTCCTGCCCGGCAAGGGCGAGGGGTTCATCTTCCTTGTCGCGTCGATCAGCCTTGTGGCTGTGATGCTGGGCGTTGCGGCGTTGATTATCGTGATGAGCGTGATGAATGGCTTTCGTGCCGAGCTGTTCGATAAGATCGTTGGGCTGAACGGTCATGCCGTGGTGCAAGGCTATGGCGGCAAATTGCCCGATTGGCAGGATGTGGTGCGCCAAGCCCGCGCCACGCCGGGTGTAACGAAGGCAACGCCGCTGATCGAACAGCCCTTGATGGCGACCTATAATGGCCGTGTCGAAGGCATTTTGGTGCGGGGGATGCGGCTGGCCGATATTCGTGCCAACCCGACGTTCACAACCAAATTGGTGGCGGGGCGGATCTCTGATTTGGCACCTGGCAGCGGCAATGTGGCGATTGGTGCGCGCTTGGCGGAGGCGTTGGGCGTGCAACCGGGCGGGTCGATCAGCCTGATTTCGCCCGATGGCCAATCAACGCCTTTCGGGACAGTTCCGCGCATCGTTTCCTTCCGCGTGGCCGCCGTGTTTGAGGTTGGCATTTATGATTACGACAAGGCCTTTGTCGTCATGCCTATTGAGGATGCCCAGTCGCTCTTGCTGATGGGCGATTCGGTCGGGATGGTGGAATTGCAAACGGCCAATGCCGACAAGGTGGGCGAAATCCTGGCCCCGCTGGCGCCAAAGCTTGTCGACAAGGCTGTGATCTCGGATTGGCGGACAATGAACGCCTCGTTGTTTGAAGCCTTGGCGGTGGATCGGGTTGTTTCCTTTGTCGTTCTGTCGATCATCATCCTTGTCGCCGCCTTCAACATTCTCTCTTCGCTGATCATGCTGGTCCGGGCAAAGACCCGCGACATTGCAATCTTGAGAACGATGGGCGCATCACGCAGCGGCGTCTTGCGCATCTTCATGACGGTCGGCACGGTGATCGGCGCGCTGGGGACGGCGGCGGGTGTTGCCCTGGGCTTGGTGTTTTTGCTTTTCCGTCAAAATGTCGTGAACGCTGTCCAATATCTGACGGGCCAAAACCTGTGGGACCCCCAAATCCGCTACTTAACCGAGCTGCCGGCCAAGGTGGATCCTATTGAGATTTTGGGCATTATCCTGATGGCGCTGTTCTTCAGCTTTTTGGCGACGCTCTACCCGGCGTTCAAGGCGGCCAGCACCGATCCGGTGCAGGTGTTGCGTTATGAGTGAGGCCTTGACCGATATTGTCGCCATTTCGGGGCTGAAGCGCAGCTTTACGCAAGGCGGTGCGCGCATCTCTGTGTTGCGGGGCGTGGACCTGACGATTGCGCCGGGCGAAATCGTTGCGCTGCTCGGCCCGTCTGGATCAGGCAAATCGACGATGCTGCAGGCCGTCGGCTTGCTGGAAGGCGGATTTGAAGGGTCAATTCGCTTAGCGGGGGAGGAAGTCGCCCAATTGGACACCGACGGGCGGACGCGCGTGCGCCGCGATATGCTGGGATTTGTCTATCAGTTTCACCATCTGCTGCCGGATTTCAGCGCGCTTGAAAATGTGATGCTGCCGCAATTGGTGCGTGATGTGGCGCATGAGGCAGCCCAAGCAAGAGCCGAAGATCTGTTGACCGCGTTGGGGCTGGGACATCGGCTGACCCATCGCCCCAGCCAATTGTCGGGCGGCGAGCAGCAGCGCGTCGCGGTGGCCCGCGCGCTCGCCAATCAGCCGCGCTTGGTGCTGGCCGATGAACCCACCGGCAATCTGGACGAGGCAACGGCGGATATTGTGCTGTCGGAGTTTCTGGCTTTGGTTCGGGGCGAGGGGGCGGCAGCGCTGGTCGCAACCCATAATGAGCGCCTTGCAGCCAAGATGGACCGAGTTGTTCGACTTCAAGATGGCCGTCTTGCCGCTTAGCCATTGATAAGCGCCGGTGGGGCCACCATATTTGACTCGAAAGGGCTGAATGCGGTCCTGATGGAGCCAATATGACGTTGAAACTTCCCCTTCTGCCGCTGCGGGATATTGTAGTTTTTCCGCACATGGTTGTGCCGCTGTTTGTCGGCCGCGAAAAATCTGTGGCGGCGCTTGAAACGGCGATGGCCGGCGACAAAGAAATTCTGCTTGTGGCGCAGCTGGACCCGGGTCAGGACGATCCGGGGCGCGATGATCTCTATGATATGGGCGTGACCGCCACCGTTCTGCAATTGCTCAAGCTGCCGGACGGCACCGTTCGTGTGCTGGTCGAAGGCAAGCAGCGGGCGCGGCTGGTGGATATCCATATGGTGGACGCCACCGCGATGGCCGAGGTGGAGCCTGTGTCGCCGCCGACCGTTGAAGACGGCGACGAAGTCGAAGCCCTGATGCGGACGGTGACCGATCGCTTTGAAAATTATGCCAAGCTGAACAAGAAGCTGCCGACCGAAGCCGCCAGCCAATTGAACGAAATTACCGATGCAGATCGGCTGGCCGATTCGGTCGCTGCAAATCTGGCGCTGAAGGTGTC
>JAHEGQ010000006.1:4239-6078 GCA_024645025.1 Sphingomonadaceae bacterium | reverse complement strand
GGCTGGAAATGGCGCTGGCCTTCATGGAAGGCGAATTGAGCGTGCTGCAGGTGGAAAAGAAGATCCGCAGCCGTGTGAAGCGCCAAATGGAAAAGACGCAGCGCGAATATTATCTGAATGAGCAGTTGAAGGCGATCCAGCGCGAACTCGGCAATGAGGGCGAGGAGGGCGATGGCAACGAACTTCAGGAACTTCAGACCAAGATCGACACGCTGAAGCTGACCAAGGACGCGCGCTCGAAGGCGCAAAGCGAACTGAAGAAGCTGAAGACGATGGCGCCCATGTCAGCGGAAGCCACCGTGGTCCGCAATTATCTGGACGTGCTGCTGGGCTTGCCATGGGGCAAAAGATCGCGCCTGAAGCGGGATATTGCCACGGCTCAGTCGGTTTTGGATGCCGATCATTATGCGCTGGAAAAGGTGAAGGATCGCATCGTCGAATATCTGGCAGTCCAGGCGCGCACCAATAAGCTGAAAGGGCCGATCCTGTGCCTTGTCGGGCCTCCGGGCGTGGGCAAGACATCGCTGGGCCGGTCTATCGCCAAAGCGACGGGTCGTGAATTTATTCGCCAATCCTTAGGCGGTGTGCGGGATGAGGCCGAAATTCGCGGCCACAGGCGGACCTATATCGGGTCGCTGCCCGGCAAGATCGTGACCAATTTGAAGAAGGCGGGCACGATGAACCCGCTGATCCTTCTCGATGAAATCGACAAATTGGGTCAGGATTTCCGTGGCGATCCGGCATCGGCCCTGTTGGAAGTGCTGGACCCGGAACAGAACAGCAAGTTTCAGGACCATTATCTCGAAACGGATATCGACCTGTCGGACGTGATGTTTGTCACAACCGCCAATTCGTTGAACCTGCCTCAGCCGCTGCTGGACCGCATGGAGATCATCCGGCTTGAAGGCTATACTGAGGACGAAAAGGTCGAGATTGCCCAGCGGCATTTGATCGCGAAGCAAATCGCAGCGCATGGCCTGAAACCGGGCGAGTTCGTTCTGACGGAACCGGGCTTGCGAAGCCTTGTTCAGTTGTACACGCGGGAAGCCGGTGTGCGCACTTTGGAGCGTGAAATTGCCAAGCTGGCGCGAAAGGCCCTGCGGCGTATTTTGGAAGGCAAGGCAACATCGGTTGAGATCACGCCTGAGAATCTGGCTGATTTTGCGGGTGTTCCCAAATATCGTTATGGTGTTGGCGAGGAGGAAAACCAGATTGGGGCCGTAACCGGCCTTGCCTGGACCGAGGTTGGCGGCGAATTGCTGACAATCGAAGCCGTGACGGTGCCCGGCAAGGGGGCTGTCCGCACGACCGGCAAGCTGGGCGAGGTGATGACCGAATCCATTCAGGCCGCCATGAGCTTTGTGAAGGCGCGTGCGCCGGGCTATGGCATCAAGCCCAGCATCTTCCAGCGCAAAGACATCCATATCCACTTGCCCGAAGGGGCCGTGCCCAAGGATGGCCCATCGGCGGGCATTGGCATGGTGACCGCGATGGTCTCCACGCTGACGGGTATTCCCGTGCGCCGCGAGGTTGCAATGACGGGTGAAGTCACCCTGCGGGGCCGGGTGCTGCCGATTGGTGGCTTGAAGGAAAAATTGCTGGCGGCGCTGCGCGGCGGGATCACCACCGTCATCATCCCAGCTGAGAATGAAAAGGACCTGGCGGACATTCCAGAAAATGTGAAGCAAGGTTTGAAGATCTTGCCGGTGAAACACGTGGATGAGGTCCTCGACATTGCCCTTGCCGGGGAAGTCCAGCCGATTGACTGGTCAGAAGCGGATGAACTTGCCGCCCAACCCCTGACGCAAGCGGGGCAGGGGGAAGTCGTCCGCCATTAAA
>JAHEGQ010000006.1:0-4229 GCA_024645025.1 Sphingomonadaceae bacterium | reverse complement strand
CCATGTCGGGACAGGGTTTGGGCATGGGCCGTTGTTATTTTTCGACATATTACCGTTTCAAAGCAGCAATACGGCCATTTTGGTTTCGAAAAAGGCGCTAAACAGCCCGTCTAACCGAGTCGCACCCGCAAATTGCTTTGACAGGGGCAATGGGCGTGGCATTACTCCCATCCACGGCTTTTCGCCGAAAATACAAACTAATTTCAAACACTCGACGAGGGGGTTTCCTAAATGAACAAGCAAGATCTGATCGCTGCCGTTGCTGATGCTTCGGGCCTGACCAAGGCTGATGCCAGCAAGGCTGTCGAAGGTGTGTTCGACGCCATCACCGGCGCGCTGAAGAAGGGCGACGAAGTCCGTCTCGTCGGCTTTGGCACCTTTGCTGTTTCGAAGCGTAAGGCATCGACCGGCCGTAACCCGCGCACGGGTGCTCCGATGGAAATCAAGGCGTCTTCGCAGCCCAAGTTCAAGGCTGGCAAGGGCCTGAAGGACGCCGTCAACTAAGACGCGTTGTTCCTAACGGAATAAAATTTGATGGGCGGTGCCTGAAAAGGTGCCGCCCGTCTTGTTTTGCGGCAGAGCCTCGTTTAGGGGCAACGCCCATCGGCGTGGGCGCGTAGCTCAGCGGTAGAGCACACCCTTCACACGGGTGGGGTCACAGGTTCAATCCCTGTCGCGCCCACCACGCCGATCCCCCGAAGACTGTTGACGGCGGCCGCCGAGGCGCGGCGCGATTTTCAGCGCGGCCCGATGGCGGATGGCGCTTCGCAATTCATCCCGCTTTTCATGGATAGAGGCGATCACCGGCCCCATCGCCACCCCCAGATCGACCAGCACCGCTTCAGAAAGTTGCAGGGAGCTTTCCAGCGTTTCAGGCACAGCATCGCTGGCCCCAGCCAGATAAAGCTCGGCGGCGTGATCCGTATCGCGCGCGCGGGCAATAAGGGTCAGCATGGGGTAGGTTTTGCGGATCGTGCGGATCAACTGCGCGGCCTGAACATGATCGTCCATTGTGATGACGACCGCTTTTGCGCGTGCCAGTCCCAATGCCTCCAGCGCATCTAGCCGGCGGGCATTGGCAAAGCGGACGGGACGGTTATCGCGTCGAGCCCGATTGACGACATCTATGTCGTCTTCAATCGCCACCCAAGGTTGGTGATGGGTGTCGAGCATGGTTGCGACCATGCGGCCCACGCGACCAAAGCCGATGATGAGCGTATGGTTATCTGCTTTGGGCAGGTCATCTGTGGCCCGTGCCGCCGCCTTATGGTCGATCCGCGCGGAGATGCGCTGACCCAATTTTGCCAAAAGCGGCGTGATCGTTAGGCCAAGCGCGGTCACGACCTGCCAGAAATAGGCTGTCTGGGCATCGATGATGGCCACTTGGGCAGCGGTGCCCAGCACGATCAGCGTCGTTTCCGACGGGCTGCCCATCAACACCCCAACTTCGGTCGCCACGCCACGTCGCACGCCATTTAATCGCAACAGCCCTGCGGTAACGATAAACTTGATGATCAACACGCCGCCCAGCGCGGCCAGCACCAGCGGCCAATCCCGCCATAATCTATCGAGATCAAGGCTCATGCCAACCGTGATCAGGAAGACGCCCAATGCGAGGCCCCGAAAGGGCATCACAACGGTTTCGACCTCGCTGCGATAGGCCGTCTCTGCGATCAGGAGGCCAGCGACCAGCGCCCCGAGCAGCGAGGATAGGCCGGCAGACAGTGTCAGCAGGCTGGAAGTAATCACGACCAGCAGGGTAACAGCCAAAAACATTTCCGGGCTTTTGGTTCGGGCCGCCTGCGCGAAAAGAGGTGGCAGGATATAGCGACCGATCCCCAGCATGGCCGCGATCGTTAAACCGCCCACCAGCAGGACATCCGCACCATTCGCCATGCCTGCGGCACCCGCGCCAAAAGATCCAAGCAAAAAGACGATGGGAACCAGCGCCAAATCTTCAAACAGCAGCATTCCAAAGGCGTTACGCCCGACGGCCCCCGAGGTTCCCGATATCGGGAGAACCAGCGCGGTGGAGGACAGCGCCAGCGCAATGCCAAGGCCAAGCGAAGCCCGGCTTTCTTCCCCCGCCGCCATCAGCGCCAGCGCGATCAAGATCCCGGATCCAAAAAGCTGCGCGGCGCCGACGCCGAAGACCAGTCGCCGCATCGAACGCAGGCGCGCAAAGGATAGCTCAAGTCCAATGGTAAAGAGCAGCAGCACAATGCCCAACTCGGCAAAGGGTTCTATCCCATGCCGGTTCGAAATGGTGAAGGTGCCGACCCAAGGCCATTGTGCGTAGAGTTGGCCCAATCCATGCGGGCCAACCAGAATGCCGAAGAGGATGAAGCCGATCACCGGCGTGATGCGAAACCGCGCAAATGTGGGAATGACAATGCCCGCTGCGCCAAGGATAACCAAAGCATCGTGGAGCGCGGTGGAGCTTGTCTCAAGGGCCATGCGCCTTCCTAACCCGGCTTAAGGGCTGCTGTCAGGCCCGGACCAAAAAAAAGGCCGGGAGCATCGCCCCCGGCCTTTGGATTGTGCAAGTGTCTTGGGGGGTTAAGCCCAAGCCGCCATTTCTTTTTCCAGATTGGCGCGGATGGCTTCGAAGAATTGCTCCGTCGTCATCCAGGCCTGATCCGGGCCGATCAGGATCGCGAGATCCTTGGTCATCTGGCCGCTTTCCACCGTCTTGATGCAGACGCGTTCCAGCGTTTCGGCAAAGCGCGTCACGTCAGGCGTGTTATCGAACTTGCCGCGATAGATCAGGCCGCGCGTCCAAGCGAAGATGGAAGCGATCGGGTTGGTCGAAGTGGCCTTGCCCTGCTGATGCATACGATAGTGGCGCGTGACCGTGCCATGCGCCGCTTCGGCCTCCACGGTTTTGCCATCGGGTGTCATCAAAACAGAAGTCATCAGGCCCAGCGAGCCAAAGCCCTGCGCCACCTGGTCGGACTGCACGTCGCCGTCATAGTTCTTGCACGCCCAAACGAACTTGCCGCTCCACTTCAGGGCAGAGGCGACCATGTCGTCGATCAGGCGGTGTTCGTAAACGATGCCTGCTTCTTCGAACTTTGTCTTGAACTCAGCCTCATAAACTTCAGCGAACAGGTCCTTGAAGCGGCCATCATAGGCCTTGAGGATGGTGTTCTTGGTCGACAAATAAACTGGCCAACCAAGGCCAAGGCCATAGTTCATCGATGCACGAGCGAAGTCGCGGATCGAATCGTCCAGATTGTACATCGCCATTGCGACGCCCGAAGACGGGAACTGGAAGACTTCTTCGTCGATTTTGTCGCCATTGTCGCCGTCCCACACAAGACGCAGCTTGCCGGGGCCGGGAACCAGAAAATCCGTCGCCTTATACTGATCGCCAAAGGCATGGCGGCCAACGACGATCGGGTCCGTCCAACCCGGGATCAGCCGGGGCACGTTCTTGATCACGATGGGTTCGCGGAAAACGACGCCGCCCAAAATGTTGCGGATCGTCCCATTGGGGGACTTCCACATCTTCTTCAGGTTGAATTCGGTCACGCGCGCTTCATCGGGCGTGATCGTCGCGCATTTCACAGCGACGCCATATTGCTTGGTCGCATTGGCCGCGTCGATCGTGATCTGGTCGTTGGTTTCGTCGCGCTTTTCAACCGACAGATCATAGTATTTCAGATCAATGTCGAGATAAGGCAGGATCAGCTTTTCGCGGATCCACTGCCAGATGATGCGGGTCATTTCATCGCCGTCCATTTCGACGACGGGCGTTTGTACCTTGATCTTTGCCATATATTCGCTCTTTCCCCGGGGAGAGTTGATCGACTGCGGCCTTAGGGCGGGAAATCGCGTCAATCAACTGCTCTCATTGTATCAGCGCGCCGCTCGGCCTATGAAGGCCCGATGACAGAACATGACAAGGCCGTCGCTGTGGGCGAAGGCGTAAAATGGACCTGGCCCTCCGTTCACCCGGAAGGTCGCAAATTCGCCCTGATATCGGGGGCGGTGCTCGTCGCACTTGCGATTTTGGGCTGGAGCTTTTTGGCTTGGCTCGTCGCCGGCCTGACGCTTTGGATCTTGGCCTTTTTTCGGGATCCGGTGCGCAGCGTGCCGCAAGGTGCCAATCTGGTCGTTGCGCCGGCAGATGGCATGGTCACGTTGATCCAGACGGTGCGTCCGCCACGGGAAATTGCTGGTGAATCCGGCTTGGCCGACACGCCGATGGTGCGCGTTTCAATCTT
>JAHEGQ010000222.1 GCA_024645025.1 Sphingomonadaceae bacterium | reverse complement strand
TGCGGCACTCGCGGCCTATGAGGGGGTGTCGGGCGCAGGAGAGGTGTTGCGGGCGGCCCAAGATCTCCAATGCCTAACCGTTCCCGCCCGGACATTGTTCGACGTGGATACGCCGGAAGATCTGGTGCGCGCGGCACACTGGTGTCAGACTTTGGGAAGGGATGTTTTGGGGCCTGGCGTCGGGGCAGAGCCGGGCCTATGACCACAAGGATGTTTTTTATGCCATTGTTGCGTCCGCTATGGGTTCGGATAGCCCTGTTTGTCGCTGCCCTTTTTGCCTTTGTCATGGCGATCTTGCCGCATCCGCCGCAGTTGATGCCCTATAATCCGGGGGACAAGGTGCAGCATATGCTGACCTTTGTGGTTTTGGCGGCATTGGCGCGCGTCGCTTATCCAAAGGCCACGGGCCGTCGGATTTTCCTTTGGCTGTCTGCCTTTGGGGCGGTGATCGAGGTCGCTCAGATGATCCCGGCCCTGCACCGGGATGCCGATACTTGGGACTGGGTTGCAGATAGCTGCGCCATTATGGCGGTGCTGGGCATCACTGGCCTGATCCGCTTTATCCGGACCGGCCGGTTTTGACCCTATCCTGAAAATAGTGCGGCGCGGGCTGTGACCAAAGTTGCTGCATCGCCCGTTCCAAAAACATAACGATCCGGCCGGACCAAAACAGCCGTTGCCCCGTGCGCGGCGAGCCACGCGTCAATCGTGACCATGAAGGGCGCAAGGCAAGGGTCAAGTCTGGATTGTGTGTCGATCAGCCACCAACCTGCCCCCAAGACGGCATCCAGTCGGCTGCCATCGGCGGCCAGCGGTTGGGGGAAATAGCTGCCAGCGCCCGGCGTGTCGGCCAGAATGGCCCCGGACGAAATCGGGGGATAGGCAACGCTGCCATCCGGGCTGTTGCCTGCCGCGCGCGCGGCCAGCATTTGCGCGTCGCGGGCGGCGGCGGCCTGTGGATCGGTGATGCAGACCGTGCGCCCCATCATGATCGCCATTTCAATGGTTGCGCGCAAATTGGGGCTGCGTTCCTGCTGATAGCTGTCCAGCAGGGCCTCGGGCGCGCCATCGCGCAGGATTGTGGCCAGCTTCCAAGCCAGATTGGCGGCGTCGCGCAGGCCAGAACACATGCCTTGTCCGGCAAAGGGCGGTGTTTGGTGTGCGGCATCGCCCGCCAAAAGGACCGGGCCCTTGCGCCAATGCTGGGCGATGCGCGCCTGAAAGGTGTAGACGGCAAGCCGTTCCACTGTCACCGCGCCCGCGACATCCCAAGGCTGCAAAAGGGTTTCAACAAATGCCGGGTCGCGCACATCATCGGGGCTTTCGCCGGGCAGGATCATGAATTCCCAGCGGTGGCGGCCTTCGCCCATCAGGACGCATGTCGTCGGGCGTGCAGGATCGCAGATCTGAAGATTGGCGTCGGGCAGACGTGCGACATCTTGGACGATTGTGTCAACAACCAACCACGGTTCTTCAAACCCCAGATCATCAAACGCGATCTGGGCCGCCGTCCGCACCGGGCTGCGTGCGCCATCCGCGCCCACCAGATAGCGGGCGGTCACATCCTGCGGGCCATCGGGCGTGGAAAAATGGGCGATGACGCCTTCGGTGCCTATGTCGTGGCCTTCATAAGTCCAACTGCTGAGCAAGGTCGCGCTGGGCAGGCCCGCCAGAACATCACGCAACGCGCGTTCGACGCTGGGCTGGTGGATCATATTGCCAATGGGCCATCCGCCCGGGCCGATCTGGTCTGATCCTTCAAACCGCAGCAGAATTTCGCGTCCGGCGGTCAGAAAATCATAGCGTGGTGTCGTGCGGCTGGTCGCCGCGACCGCATCGGCAACCCCGGCCTCTTGCAGAATCCGCATCACCTCATGGTCCAAATGCGCGGCGCGGGGCAGGGGGTAAATCTCGGCCTCTTTTTCCGCAATGGTCACCCGCACGCCGCGCTGGGCCAGCAAAATGCCCAGCGTCACGCCGGTTGGCCCGCCGCCGACGATCAGCACGTCGCACTGGCTGGTCATCGCGGTCATGCCTCCGCCTGCATCACGCCTTCAATCGCGCCCAAGCTATCGACTTCGCAGCGCACGACATCGCCCGGTTTCAGGAATTGCCGTGGGTCCATGGCAGCCCCCACGCCGCCGGGGGTTCCTGTGAAAATGATGTCGCCCGGCTCCAGCGTCATGGCCGCGGAAAGATGTTCGATCTGCTGCCAGATGTTGAATACCAGATGTTCGGTATTGGACGATTGGCGCTGCGCGCCATTGACGAAGCAGCGGACGCCCAGCTTGTGCGGGTCGGCAATGTCGTCGGCCGTGGTGATCCACGGGCCCATTGGCGCATGGGTGTCAAAGCTTTTGCCCAAGGACCATTGGGGCCCGGCATGCTGCCACATCCGCTCGGTGACATCATTGCCCACGCAATAGCCAAAGATCACCTTGGCGGCATCGGCGGCAGCGACGTGTTTGGCACGGGTGCCGATGACGGCGACAAGTTCCACCTCATAATCGCTGGTCATGGTGTTCCGCGCGATCAGGATGGGGTCATAAGGGCCGTTGACGCTGGTCTGCGCCTTGGTGAACCAGACCTGGCGTTCTGGCGTTCCCATATTCGATTCCGCGATATGGTCCGCATAGTTGAGGCCGATGGCGAAAATCTTGCCCGGACGCTGCACCGGCGCTTCCAGCTTGACCGATGCCAGCGGAACCCCGCCGCCCGCCGCTGCCTTGGCAGCCAAGACCGGCTTGAGCGTACCCCAATGGGTGATCAGGTCGATCATCGTGCCCTCAAGCCCCGCGTCGATGATCCTGTC
>JAHEGQ010000211.1 GCA_024645025.1 Sphingomonadaceae bacterium | reverse complement strand
ATCGGCGCTAGCCGATAGGCGATATGGTCATGAACAGCGAGTCCGAAATTGCAATACGCAACCAGCCCGGCGTCCCGGCCATTCGATCGGTCAACTGGGGAGGATTGCAAGCCCTGTATTTGAAGGAAGTGCGCCGCTTTTTCAAGGTGCAACTCCAAACCATTTGGGCACCGGCGCTGACAACGCTTTTATACCTCGTTATTTTCACGGTGGCCCTAGGGGGAACACGCCGCGACGTCTTGGGTGTTCCGTTCGCGGATTTTATCGCCCCCGGGCTGATTATCATGGGCATGATGCAGAACGCGTTTGCCAATTCCAGCTTTTCGCTGTTGGTCGGCAAAATTCAGGGGACAATCATAGATTACCTGATGCCCCCGCTGTCGACAGCCGAAGTGCTGTTCGGTTTGGCCGGTGCCGCTGTGACGCGCGCGATTTTGGTGGGGCTAACGATCTGGATGGCCATGTTGCTATGGCCCGGCGTCCATGTAACGCCGCGGCATATCTGGGCGATCCTGCTTTTCGGTATTCTGGGGTCTTCCTTGCTCGCATTTTTGGGGGTGCTGACATCGATTTGGGCAGAGAAATTCGATCATGCCGCGGCGGTTTCCAACTTCGTTGTGGCGCCGCTCGCCCTTTTGTCGGGCACTTTTTATTCAGTTGATAAGCTAGCGCCTACTTTTGCGGCGATCAGCCACGCCAACCCGTTTCATTATGCGATTGCGGGCTTTCGCTATGGATTTATCGGTCAGGCGGACATTCCGATCAGCTTTGGCGTGGGGCTGCTGGTGACGCTTAATGTCATGCTGGCTGGCCTATGTTACGCGTTGTTGAACAGCGGGTGGAAGATCAAGAACTAGGCAGGGGTTGTCCCGCCTTTTCTGGGCGGATATAAGCCATGTTCGCTTGAAGGCGGCCGAGGGGCCGCCTTTTTGGTTTTTGGTTGTAAAGGAGGCCTTGCGCCATGACGATCACGCCCTTGATGCCTGTTTATCCCCGGTGCGGATTCCGTCCGGTGAAAGGGGAGGGGTGTTACCTCATCAGCGAGGATGGTCGCCGTGCGCTGGATTTTGCCAGCGGCATTGCCGTCAACCTTTTGGGACATGGCCATCCGCATCTGACCAAGGCGATCGCCGATCAGGCGGCCACGTTGATGCACGTGTCCAACCTTTATGGAAGTCCGCAGGGCGAGGCCTTTGCAAAGCGACTGGTGGACAATACGTTTGCCGATACCGTGTTTTTCACCAATTCGGGCGCCGAAGCGGTGGAATGCGCAATCAAGACGGCCCGTCGCTATCACCATGCCAAGGGCAACCCGCACAAGAACGTCCTCATCACGTTCAAAAATGCCTTTCATGGTCGGACGATGGCGACAATCTCTGCCACGGATCAGGAAAAGTTGCGGGATGGGTTTGCACCGTTGCTCGAAGGCTTTGTCGTCGTTCCTTTCGACGATCTGGACGCCGCGAAGGCCGCCGTTAACGAAAATACGGCAGGCTTTCTTGTTGAACCCATTCAGGGGGAAGGCGGTATTCGCCCGGCGAGCCCGGACTTTCTGAAGGGACTTCGCGAAATCTGTGACGCGCAAGACCTTATGCTGGTGTTTGACGAGGTTCAGTGCGGCGTTGCGCGCACCGGAACGCTTTATGCTTATGAGCATTTTGGTGTGGTGCCCGACATCATGGCGTCGGCCAAGGGAATTGGCGGCGGCTTCCCGGTCGGGGCTTGCCTTGCGACCGAAAAGGCTGCCGGTGGCATGGTCATCGGGACCCATGGCAGCACCTATGGCGGCAATCCGCTGGCCTGTGCAGCCGGGATGGCCGTGCTGGACGTCATCTTGGAACCGGGCTTTCTTGATAACGTGAAAGCCAAGGGAGAGCGCCTGCGTGCCAGCCTTGAGCAGTTGATCCCGAACCATGACACGCTGTTTGATAGTGTGCGCGGGGTGGGCCTGATGCTGGGCCTGAAGCTGAAGACGGATAGCCGCGCCTTTGTGGCCCATCTGCGCGATAACCATAATCTGTTGGCGGTGGCCGCGGGCGACAATGTTGTGCGCATCCTGCCGCCGCTGACCATCGACGACAGTCATATTGCGGAGTGCATCGAAAAGCTCTCGGCAGGGGCGGCCAGCTATACGCTGCCGGACGCGGCGTGACGCGGCATTTCCTGAACCTCAGCGACGCGGGCGGTGATGCGCTGGCCGTGATCTTAGCGGACGCGCTGGCCAGGAAGACGGAGCGCAAGGGCTGGCCCAAGGGCCGCGCCGATGATGACGCCCCGCTCAAGGATCATACGCTTGGGATGATCTTTGAAAAAAATTCCACCCGTACCCGCGTCAGCTTTGAAATGGGCATGCGGCAATTGGGCGGCGATGCCATGTTCATGGCCGCTGGGCAGATGCAATTGGGCCGGGGTGAAACGGTGGCCGATACGGCGCGCGTCTTGTCGCGCATGGTCGATGCCATTGTGATCCGCACCGATGACCATGCCAAGATTGAGGAATTAGCGGCTTTTGCCTCTGTGCCGGTGATTAACGGGCTGACCGATCTGTCGCACCCCTGCCAGATTGTTGCGGATATGCTGACCATCCTCGAAACCGGCAAGGCTCTGCCTGGTTTGGAAGTAGCATGGTTGGGCGATGGCAATAATGTGCTGGCGTCCATCATCGAAGCTGCAGGGCTGATGAAGTTTAATGTGCGGGTGGGGTGCCCTGAAGGCTATGATCCCGACCCGAGCTTTGTCGCGGCGGCGCAGGCGCAAGGTGCGCGGATAGACATCGTGCGGGATGCGGCCGCCGCCGTTCAGGGCGCTGATGTGGTCGTGACCGATACATG
>JAHEGQ010000204.1 GCA_024645025.1 Sphingomonadaceae bacterium | reverse complement strand
TGCCCATCACCTTTCGGAATGGCGCGGTCTGGCGCGTAAAGGGGAACTGGTCGTGCCGATCGATGTGGCCCCGGCCTTCGTGCCGCTGGTCATCGAACCCTTGGCTGATGCTGCTGCGGTCGCCGCGTCGGCCGACACGGGCGCGATCAGGGTCGAGATCTGTGGGGCCGTTCTGCATGTGATGCCCGACTGCCGCCCGGAGCGTGCGGCGGCCTTGGTGGCAGCGCTGAGGAAGGTGCTGTGATCTTTCCGGATCAGGCCGTCAGGATTGTGATTGCGACCAAACCGATAGACTTCCGCAAAGGGCACGATGGTCTGGCCGCCATGGCGCATGCCGAGTTGGGCTTTGCGCCGAAGGCGGGGGTGATGGTGGTGTTCAGGTCAAAACGGGGCGACAGGATCAAGGTTCTGTTCTGGGACGGCAGCGGGATCGTGATGATCTACAAGCGGCTGGAACAGGGTGGCTTTGCCTGGCCCAAGGTGGGTGACGGCGTCATGCGCCTGTCGCGGGTTCAGTTCGAAGCCCTGTTTGCAGGGCTTGACTGGCGCCGTATCCGCGCGCCCAGACCGACGCCGCCCACCGCGACAGAATGACTCGGATCACCTTGTAATTATGGGCAATCGTGGGGGTGTGCGGTATAAGCCGTCATGTCTACACCCGCCGATCTCCCCTTTGATCTGGACAGTCTTCCGCCCGCCGTGCGTGAGGCGTTTGCGGCGATGCAGGCCAAGGTCGCAGGGCTGGAGGCGCAGACCGAACGACAGGATTACCTGATCGCCGAGCTGCGCCATGCGCTTTACGGCAAGCGGTCCGAGCCACTGCCCCCCGATGAGCGTCAGTTGGCTTTCGAGGATTTGGAAACGGCCGTCGCGGAAGCCGAGGCTGCCCGGCATGCTCTGGCTGAGCCCAATGCCGATGGCAAAACCAGACGCCCGCCAGCCAAGCGCAACCTTGGCCATCTGCCCGAGCATCTGCCGCGCATTGAACAGGTGATCGAACCCGCGCAGAAAATCTGTCCCTGCGGCTGCACCGACATGGTCAAGATCGGCGAAGATCGTGCGGAACGGCTCGACATCGTTCCCGCCCGCTTCCAGGTGATCGTCACCGTTCGCCCTCGATATGCCTGCCGTCGTTGCGATGCAGGTGTTGTGCAGGCGGATACACCGAACTGGCTGATTGAAGGCGGTTTGCCGACCGAGGGCACGCTCGCCCATGTCGCGGTCTCCAAATATGCCGACCATTTGCCGCTCTACCGCCAGTGCCAGATATACGGCCGGGGCGGCGTGGACCTGGACCGGTCAACCCTGGCAAACTGGTGCGGTGTGGCGGCCTATCATCTGGGCCCGGTCGTCGACCGGATGTTGGTCCACCTCAAACGATCCAGCCGCCTGTTCATGGACGAGACCCGGGCGCCGGTCCTTGATCCCAAGGCGGGCAAGACCAAAACCGGCTATCTCTGGGCCGTTACACGCGATGATCGCGGCTGGGGTGGCGGCGATCCTCCCGCCGTCGTCTTCACCTATGCGCCCGGGCGCCATGGCCACCACGCAATGGGCATCCTGACGGGCTTTGAGGGCATCCTGCAAGCAGATGGTTACACCGGCTATGACGCTTTGGCCGAACCAAAGCGCGTGGGCGGCATGCCCCTGACGCTGGCTTACTGTTGGGCCCATTCCCGGCGCAAGCTGCACGACATCTATCAGAAGGACGGCTCCGAGATCGCAGCCGAAGGCCTGCGTCGCATCGCCCAGCTCTACAAGATCGAGGCAACAGTCCGGGGCCGCTCCCCCGAAGAACGGCTGGCTGCCCGCCAAGCGCAATCCGCCCCGCTGATCGCAGACTTCCGCCTCTGGCTGACCCATCAACGCAGCCGGATCTCCGCCAAATCCCGCCTTGGCGAGAAGCTCGGCTATATCCACCGGCACTGGGATGGCCTGCAAATCTTCCTGACCGACGGCCGTGTCGAAATGGACACCAACCCGGTCGAAAACACCATCAGACCCATAACCCTCAATCGCAAAAACGCACTGTTCGCTGGTCATGACGAGGGCGGACGCACCTGGGCCCGCATGGCCTCATTGATCGAAACCTGCAAACTGAACGCCGTCGATCCCTACGCCTACCTGCGCGCAACACTGACCGCCATCGCCAACGGCCACCCCGCGTCGCGCATCGACGACCTCATGCCTTGGGCATTCAAAGCGCCGTCAAGCTGAAACACCGACGGGGTTCACGCACCGCTTACATCCAAATGGCGCGATGACAGCTATGGGCCGACCTTGTCTCTCGTGGCTTGCGGCCGCGCCAACCTGCCGGCTGTTGTGCCGCACTGATTCAGTCCAGCGGCTACCCAGAAGCGGTCACTCGACGGTGCGTGCAGCAATTCCATGCCTCTTTAGGCGGCCAGTTGATCAAGTTGCTCAAGAAGGCGAGAAAACCTGCGCAACTGCTCGAAATCGCCGTCTTCGATGACATCGGGATGGAAATGCATGATTTCGTTTCGAAGCTTACGAACCTCATCCAGCTCTTTACAGAACGTCTTACGGCAGGCGACGAACCCGAGTTGAGCCCAGTTCTCTTCCTTCTCGAAGATCCTTTGATACTCCCCAAAGGTCAGTTGCGACGCTTTCGTGACCGCGGCCTTGCGATCTGCATCATTGTCATCGCATGCCGCACGCAGGACCTCGACGTCGAAAACACCCTGAATAAGCTTCCGGATCTGGTTCTCGATCCTGCCCAGCAAAAGAAACGGCTCCGACAAACCTTGGAACTGTTCACTGAGGTCGGTTGCCGTCACGATCCCGGTGATTTTTCGGTCCGCTGCCCGGACGAAAAC
>JAHEGQ010000197.1 GCA_024645025.1 Sphingomonadaceae bacterium | reverse complement strand
CTATGGGGGCTGGCGCTGGGGCGCAAGCGACGGCTGGGCTTGGCGCTGATCTGGGGCGGGGCGGCGGTGTCGCTTGGCTGTGGCCTCATCTGGGTGCGGGCCGAATATGTTGCTGGTCCGGTGATCGCGCGGCCAATGATTGCGCATGTTCGGGGGGAGGTTCTGTCCGCAGAACGGATTGCCCCGCGCGCGATTTGGCGGCTGATTGTTGCGCCCGATGCTGGGCTTGGCCTGCCCAAGCAGATCCGCCTGAGCGTGCCTGTTGAGGCCCTAGAACGCCCGCCACTTTCAGACAGCTTGATCGCGGTGCGTGCGCGTTTGATGCCGCCGCCCGCGCCCGCTTTGCCCGGTGGGTTTGATTTTCGGCAAGCGGCTTGGTTTTCGGGCTTGGGAGCGGTGGGAACCGCGCTTGATCCGCCACAGCTTTTGGTGCCACCTGACCAATCGCCCGGCCTGCGCGACCGCCTTAATGCTCGGATATTGGCGCGCTTGCCTGATGCGCAGGCGGGGGTGGCCATGGCGCTGGTGACAGGGGAAGAAGGGCATATCGCCCAATCGGATCAGGAAGCGATGCGGCAAAGCGGGTTGGCGCACCTGTTGTCGGTTTCCGGGCTGCATATTTCTGCGGCTGTCGGGGCAGCCTTTTTCCTGACGCTGCGTTTGCTGGCCCTCAGCCGCGCGCTCGCGTTGCGCTTGCCGCTGCTGATGATTGCTGCTTTGGCGGGCGCGGCGACGGGGATTGGCTATACCTTGTTGACCGGGGCACAGGTGCCGACAATCCGATCCTGCGTGGCCGCGCTGTTGGTCCTTATCGCAATGGTCCTGGGGCGAGAGGCACTGACGCTGCGACTGGTGGCCGCCGGGGCCATTCTTGTGCTTCTCGTTAGGCCAGAGGCGCTGGTGGGGCCCAGCTTCCAGCTCAGCTTTGCCGCGGTGGCAGCGATCATGGCGCTGCATGAAAGCCCGCGGGTGCGCGCCTTGCTGGCGCGGCGGGAGGAGCGGCTTTTGGCGCGATCGGCCCGGATGTTGGGCGGATTGTTGCTGACGGGGGTGGTGGTAGAGGTCGCGCTTGCCCCCATTGCCCTGTTTCATTTCCATAAGGCCGGACTTTATGGCGCGTTGGCCAATCTTGTCGCCATTCCGCTGACCACCTTTGTCATCATGCCTGCTGAAGCCGCGGCGCTTGTGCTCGACCCCTTGGGGTGGGGAGGCCCCTTTTGGGCGCTAACGGCACGGGCGATCGCGTTGTTGCTGGCCGTGGCGCATCGGGTGGCCAGCTGGCCGGGGGCAACGGCGATGCTGCCCGTTCTGCCGCGCGGGGCCTTTGCCTTGATGTTGCTGGGCGGATTGTGGCTGATGCTCTGGCGCCGCCCGGCCCGTTGGTTGGGCCTTGTGCCGGTGTTGCTGGGCGGCATTTGGGCCTTGGCGGTGCCCCGGCCTGATGTGCTGATCACGCAGGATGGGCGGCATCTGGCCCTGCGCGATGCGGCAGGGCAGTGGGCCATTTTGCGCCCAAGGGCACGCGACTTTGTGCGGCAGGCGTTGGCCGAGCGCGCAGGTTTCAAGGGCGATCTGGCCGATCTGGATAGGGCGCAAGGGGCGCAGTGCAGCGATGCGGCCTGCCTCGCAGATATGCTGCGCGGGGGCAGGCGGTGGCGCATGCTGGCGGTGCGCAGTGCCACCTATTTGCACTGGGAAGGATTGATCGCTGCTTGCCAAAGCGCAGACATCATCGTCTCGCCACGTCGCCTACCCGACGCGTGTCGGCCGCGTTGGCTTAAAGTGGACCCCCTATTCTTGGCCCAAACCGGCGGCATCGCGATCACGCTGAGCCCGTTTCGGCTAGAGGCCGCGCACCCCGTACAGGATGATCATCCTTGGGCGCGGGCCTCCGCCTTGGGTCAATAGCGGCGCAGCAACCCCGCCAAACGGCCCTGAATGCGCACCTGCGCCGGGGCATAACGCTGCGGTTCATAAGCGCGGTTGGCGGGATCCAGCCGCACCATATTGCCTTCGTTCCGGAAATATTTGAGCGTGGCTTCCGCATCGTCGATCAGGGCCACGACAATGTCGCCCGGCCGCGCAATGTCAGCCTTTCGGATCAGGGCATAATCCCCATCCAAAATACCCGCTTCGACCATGGAATCGCCCGAAACTTCCAGCGCATAATGTTCACCCGGACCCAACAGGGCGGCGGGCACGGCAAGCGCGCTTTGCCCTTCCAGCGCCTCGATCGGAAGGCCCGCTGCAATCCGGCCGTGAAGGGGAATTTCCAAAACGTCATTGGCGGCCATCGGTGCGGACGTCGGGGCAGAGGCGCGCGGCGCCAGTGGGACGATATTGTCCGGCGTCGCAGCCGCTTTCCCGTCCTTGCGTTCGGGCATCTTCACCACTTCCAGCGCGCGAGCGCGGTTGGCCAAGCGGCGGATGAACCCCCGTTCTTCCAATGCGGAAATCAGCCGATGAACGCCCGACTTCGATTTGAGGTCAAGCGCTTCCTTCATTTCTTCGAAAGAGGGGGACACCCCTGTTTCGGCAAGGCGGTCATGGATGAAACAGACCAGTTCATGCTGTTTACGCGTGAGCATCGCGAGCCTCCGCTATGGAACGAACGCGGAACGTGTAGGAAACATTTCAGGTTAAGTCAAGCGATCCGCAAGACGTTGACGACATCGCCGGGATGGGCAGGCCCAGCGCCTGCCGGGCGAATGATGAGCACATTGGCTTGGCTAAGGGCATGAAGCGCGGCGCTGTCGTTCAGGCCAATGGGCGTTACCTGCCCATCGGTAAGGACGCCGCGCACATGATCCGTTCTTTTGGCGATGGCGGGCAAGGGCGCGGCCAG
>JAHEGQ010000194.1 GCA_024645025.1 Sphingomonadaceae bacterium | reverse complement strand
TCCGCATTGCTGAATAAAGTCAGGTCAGATGATGTCATGCATTGACGATATATCTGAACAAAGGAAAGGCAAATGATCCACCAAATGACAGCAATCCGCAACACTAGTGTCAGCAGATTGGCCTTTTCAGAAACAGTGCGTCGGTGTTTTGCCAAAAAAGGCGCGCAGGTAACGGAGCTTTATCGACCCACTTGGGCAGAATTGGCCGCCCCTTTGGCCCGTGCGCGCCAAAAGCTGACGCTGGCCTGTGACGACGCCATTCAGGCCGTCATGGCAGTGCACCCAGATGCCGTGCGCCTGGCCCGCCATCCGCACGACCAATCACGCGACGGGATAATCGCCTTAATCCCGCTGCCGACTTCTGGCGTCGAAGCCCTTTTGACGGGGCAATTTTCTGGTCTGGCGCCCAATCCAAACCATATCTGCCGCCAAGGGCAGGAGGCCCAAGCCGTCTATCTTTGGCTCATATCCATGCCCGGCAATTTGGGGCGGATGATGGGCGCCTTGGCCGCAGCGCTTGACAGTTTCATGCCGCATCCTGTCCCGGTCTTTTCAAAGGCGGTCAACGACCACGCGGATCGGCTCAATCGCTCTGTGGGATTTTTGCCGGCAACGTCCATTTATCCAAACTGCCCTGCCGATTTACTTGTCCTGCTGCCAGAACAGCCTGCGCAGCCCCCCCGGCCGCAGCTAGAGGTTCGAATCGCACGATCAATGGAAGACCTGGTCCAGGTGTTCTCGGTCCGCGCCGCGACCTATATCGCCGAACAGTTCTGCCTTTATGCAGAAGAGTTTGATGGAAATGATCTGTGCGCGACCCATTGGCTTGGCACGGTTAATGGCGACGCGGCTGGTTGCATTCGCGTTCGTTTTTTTGCGGACTTTGCCAAGATTGAACGCTTGGCCGTCAGAACAGAGTATCGCAACAGCCGTCTGTCCTTCCGACTGGCCAGCGCGGCGATCGATCATTGCGCGCGAAAAGGGTACCGAACAATTTTTGGGCATAGTCGGCTTGATCTTCAAAGGTTCTGGCGCACCTTTGGTTTTCAGCCGGTGAGCAACCGCCCGCTGATCGAGTATGCAAATATCCAATATGCCGAGATGCGGCTGGACCTCGCGCCCAGCACCGACGCGATCCAAGTCGGGAGCGATCCTTTGCGGCTCTTGCGGCCAGAAGGCGCTTGGGACGAGCCCGGCCCATTTGAAGCCCCTACCCCGCCAGATGCCCCGCTTCGGCGTCGATTGATGGGGGAGCGCACACGCACCATCCGCCGAACCGATATCGAGGGCTGATGTGGGTGCTGGAAGTCGGGGCCATCGATACAATTTGGCAGGTCCGAAACGAAATCCTGCTATTTGCCATGGCTGGACTGATGCTGGGTGGTTTGGACGATTTGATGATCGACCTGATCTGGATCACGCGTCTGCGTATGGGCGCACGCCCGTCCGGCCCCCAGCCCATGCGTGAAGCGCAGGCGACGCCGCTGGAGCAGATCGCCATCTTTGTGCCTGCCTGGCAGGAAGAGGCGGTCATTGGCGATATGTTACGCCATGCGCTCACCCATTGGGGACCGGCAGGATATTGTATCTTCGTTGGCTGCTACGCCAATGATCTGCCGACGATCCGAGCCGTGATCCGGGTGCGGGACCTGCGCGTTCGGTTGATCGTCGGATCTATGACCGGGCCAACGACCAAGGCCGCGTGTCTGAACACCCTCTACAAGGCGATGGACCGCATCGAACGCATGACGGGCAGGTCGTTCAAGGCTATTGTGCTGCATGATGCGGAAGACCTTGTGCATCCGGACGAATTACAGGTCGTCCGCAGTCGGATTGGCAACGTTGGCCTGATCCAGCTTCCCGTGCTACCGCTGTGCACCGCTGGCTCCCCATGGATTAGCGGCCATTATCAGGATGAGTTTGCCCAAGCCCATGGCCGCGACATGATTGTCCGCGAAGCTTTGGGCGCGGCGATCCCTTCTGCTGGTGTCGGCTGTACCATCAACCGGGAAGCCTTAAGAAAAATCGCCCACGGCAGATCCCAACACCCCTTTTGCGAAGACAGCCTGACAGAGGATTATGAACTGGGCCTCCGGCTGGGAGAGGCTGGTTATAAGACAATCTTTGTTCGCGCCCTTGCGAGCAACGGCCAAGGCCTTGTGGCAACCCGGGCGCATTTTCCAGATACGCTTGACGCCGCCGTGCGCCAAAAGGCGCGTTGGACGCTGGGCATTGCGCTGGCAGGCTGGGATCGCCTTGGCTGGCACCACAGGCTGATCGAAAACTGGATGCGGCTACGGGACAGACGGGCCTTATGGGCCGCCCTTTTGATCCTGAGCAGCTATGCAGCCCTGATCTTGACCGCAGCAATAGCGCTTCTTGCGCCGTCACTTGTCCCTATCATCCCTTGGGCTGGGATGGCAAAAGCCACGGCTGGCTTACTCATCTGGCGATTAATGGTGCGCGGCTATTGCGTGCACCTTCATTTTGGTTGGCGGATAGCGGCTTTATCCATCCCCAGAAGCCTGATTTCCAATATCATTTCGGTGATGGCTGCGCGGCGCGCGGTCCATTTATATCTTAAAATGCAACAAACTGGACAGGTCGCATGGGACAAAACGGCCCATCGATCGCCCCTCGCCCCCTAATGTATCGCCAAGGCCGGGCGATTTTTGCGCTTATGGCCACGCTTGGCATTTGGACAGCCGGGCGGCTGGCTGCGCATTTTCAGACTTATTGGGAGCCTGTAAGGTTCAAATGGCCAAAACCCGAAGCGCCGTCCGCGCCTTACGATGCAGGCCTGCAAACTGCCTCGGGCAAGAGGAAGGGCGGCATTACGATCCAGCTTG
>JAHEGQ010000192.1:618-2850 GCA_024645025.1 Sphingomonadaceae bacterium | reverse complement strand
TCGGAAGCGGCAGACTGCGTCGATAGCAGGCGCAGCGCGGCCCGCTCAATTGCGTCATTAAACCGGTCGTTGGAGACGGGCTTGCTGAGAAAATCTATGACCCCTTCCTGCATGGCCTGAACAGCCAATTCCACGGACGGATTGCCGGTCAGCAAGATCGAAAATAAATTTCGGCCAGATTGGCAGCGTTCACCCAATGCCCGGATCAAATCAAGGCCGGAAGATGACGGAATCTTTGAATCCGTAACGACTAAATTGATTCCTGAATGGGTGGAAAAAAGCTGAAGTGCTTCTTCCTGACTGGTAGCCAAATAACACACATGGCCATTGGCCTGAAGCAGATCTGCCTGTTCTGAAATGGCTGACTTGTCTTCATCAACAAGCAACACAGACAAGGTTAGCCGCTGTGCAGCCTGAATATTACCTTCGAGCATGACGAACTGTTCTACCCCATCATTTCGAGTTGCTCTACCAGATAGCGCAGGTGTTTTGAGCAGCCCGAAGCCCTGCGACCCCCCGCAGGCGGTTAAACTATATCCAGATCAAATCGATTAGAAACAAAAACGCTGCCAAATTGCAGCGAATCGCCCTTAACCATTTAGATTGGATTTGTCCCGTCCTGATGCGGGACTATCACAAATGTGAATATTAAGCCGGATCGGCGCTGGGCTCATCATGGAAAAGGCTCGGTTCTAGAGCTGTTGTTTCCGGGCGACTGGGTAAGCCGGCTATGGGCTGGCCCGACAAAGTGAGGCCCGAAACCGTTATGCCCAGCAGCCGCACGCCTTGGCGCAAGGGCATAAGTCCGGTCAGCAAGAGCCCGATCACGGCCAGAATATCGGCAGTTTGGGCAACCGGGCGTTGCAGGGTGCGGCTGCGGGTCAGCGTTTGGAAATCGGCATAGCGCAATTTCAGCGTGATGGTCCGTCCGGCCAGATCGCGCTTGGCGCAGTGCCGTGCCACGCTTTCGGCAAGCGATTCCAGTTCGGCCATGCACGCAGCATAGCTGTTGAGATCGCTTCGAAAGGTCGTTTCGGATCCAATGGATTTGCGTTCTTGATTGGGGTTGACGGCGCGATGGTCGATGCCCCGAGCCGCTTGATAATAATAATGTCCGGCCTTGCCGAATTGCGCCTGCAGAAAATCAAGGCTTCGTGCGTGCAGGTCCGAGCCGATTAAAATGCCCATCCGTTCCATCTTGGCGGCGGTGGCCGGGCCGATCCCGTGGAACTTTCGAACGGGCAAGTTGGCGACAAAATCGGGGCCTTGTGCCGGCGGGATGACATAGAGCCCATCTGGCTTGTCCATATCGGAAGCAATTTTTGCCAAAAACTTGTTATAGGAGACGCCTGCCGACGCTGTCAGTCCCGTGCGTGCCTGAATTTCCGCGCGAATGGCCTGCGCGATCCGCGTGGCAGAAGGTTCCCCGCGCAGATTTTCGGTAACGTCCAGATAGGCCTCATCCAGACTTAAGGGCTGGACCAAGGGGGTCCACGACAAAAAGACCTCGCGGATTTGGGCCGACACGCTTCGATAGACCTCAAATCGGGGTGGAACGAAGATCAGGTCGGCGCAGAGGCGCCGCGCCCGCGCCGAGGGCATGGCCGACCGCACACCGAACTGCCGGGCCTCATAACTGGCCGCAGCGACAACGCCACGCGGCCCGCCGCCGCCCACGGCCACTGGCTTGCCGCGCAGATCAGGATTGTCGCGCTGTTCCACCGAAGCAAAAAAGGCATCCATGTCGATATGAATGACCTTGCGGGGTCGGGCGTCGTCCATGGGCCTTCTATGTCAATTGTTCCTTTTATGTTCCGTAGCTTGGGTCGCGGCCGTCGTCAAATGCCAAGGGCCGCGCGGGGGCCGGTGCAGACTCTTCTTGCCCGATCTGGCCATATCCCCTATAGCCGCCAAGTCCTCTCGACATCGTAACGCAATGTTGGGGTCGGAACCGGCAGGTTTCGGCGGTGCGGGCGCTTTGCATTTTGATTTGAAAACCGGAGATCTGATGGCGGACATCGCCGCATTGACCAAGCTGATCGAGCCCGAGGTGGATGCCTTGGGGCTTCGGCTTGTGCGCGTGAAAATGTTCGGCGGCACATCGGACCCGACGCTGCAGGTGATGGCGGAACGGCCGGATACCCGTCAGCTGGTGATCGAGGATTGCGCCGAATTGTCGCGCCGCATTTCCGATGTTCTGGATGCCGCAGACCCGATTGAGGAAGCCTATCG
>JAHEGQ010000192.1:0-608 GCA_024645025.1 Sphingomonadaceae bacterium | reverse complement strand
CATTGATCGCCCGTTGACCCGCCTGTCCGACTATACCGACTGGCAGGGCTTTGACGCGCGCTTGCGCTTGGCCGAGCCCGTCGATGGCCGCAAGCAGGTAGATGGCCGGCTTTCGGGCGTGGAAGGTGACGTGATCGTCATCATCACGTCGAAAACGCGTGACACCGTGCGCATTCCCTATTCGGCTGTTGGCAGCGCCAAGCTTTTGCTGACCGATGCCCTGATTAAAGCCACCACCCCGCTCTCGACGGACGGAGCGGACGTCATTTCTGTGGAAAGGTAAGACCATGTCCAACGCTATCTCCGCCAATAAGGCAGAGCTTCTGGCCATTGCAGATGCGGTTGCCCGCGAAAAGCTGATCGATAAGGCGATCGTGCTGGAAGCAATGGAAGACGCAATCCAACGCGCGGCCCGTGCCCGTTATGGCGCTGAAAACGACATCCGGGCAAAGATCGATCCGACATCGGGCGATATGCGGCTGTGGCGCGTTGTTGAAGTCGTGGAAGATGTGGACGATTATTTCAAGCAGGTCAGCCTGAAGGACGGCCAGAAGCTTCAGCCGGGCGCTGCCCTTGGCGACTTTATCGTTGACCCGCTGCCGCCGATT